>CAMTON010000022.1 GCA_947074105.1 uncultured Bacteroidales bacterium | reverse complement strand
ATATCTAATATCTAATATCTAATATCTAATATCTAATATCTAATATCTAATATCTAATATTATAATTTCAAATCTGATATAACAAAAAAGGGAATCTTTTCAGACTCCCTTTTATTTGCCAATTAAAAATATAGTTGTCAGACAACTTTAGACTCTTTTTCTTTGATTTTAGCGGCATCTTTCATTCTTGTGATTTTCTCCTCAAGTTTCTGAATTGCCTCTCCCTGATTCTGAATTGTAGTAAGAAGAGCATTCAACTCTTCATTTTCAATAGAAACAGGATACTGCTGCTGTACTCTCAGAATAAAGTCGCTAAGTACATTCATATAGTTTGTAAAAGCTTCATACGGTGAATCATAAGGACTGAACATCTTATGCATAGCACCATCGCTTTTTCTCTTGGTACTCATATAATAGAAATGGTCGCTGCTCTGAAGATAATCCCAGTCCTGAAGAATACGGCGATCTTTACATAATCGCACACGTTCTCCTATTGAGTATAATCTGTCACAAGCTTCTTTCTGAAGTGTATTTCCAAGCCATGCACTTGTATCACGCTCCTCGTCTGCCCATGAAATAGGATGAGTTACTGAGAAAACACCTACTGAAGGATAAGTTTCGATAACTTCCGACGGAGTCATAAAGCTGATACCCTTTTCTTTTGCAAAACGTGGTAAAGCTTTGAAGAATTCAAAAATTCCTGTTGCTGCAGGCTGCATTGAACCAAGAACTTCATAATTCATAAAGAGATTAACAACCTGTTCATCTTCCGGAAGAACAGAAGCCCAGTTAATAAATTTATCTGCAGTCAGAGGATATTCGCTCCAGTTATATTTTGAGAAATTGAAGCAGATATCATCGCTGAATTTATAATTCTTAAGAAGAATTTTCAAATCAGGATTAACAGCCGATTCATAGACATAATCCGGACTCTTCCATCCAAGAATATGTTTTGCTCCTTCTGTAATCACACCTTTGAATCCCATAGCTGCAATCTGCTCTGCAAGATCATCAGAATAGATAAGCTCGGTATTTCTGAACACTTTAGGTGTCTGACCGAATAATTGCTGAATCTTTTCCGAATGCATTTTTACCTGAAGTTCAAACTCTTCAGGATCTTTAAGAGAAGAAAGAGAATGAGAGAATGTTTCTGCAAGAAATTCCACGCAACCCGTAGCTGCAAGTTCTTTCATTGAATCGATAAACTCAGGAACATAAATCTCAAGCTGCTCAAGAGCAACACCGGAAATAGAGAAAGCCACTTTAAACTGCTTATCGGAATTCTTGATCATTTCAAGAATTGCGTTATTAGCAGGCAAATAAGATTTTCTTGCTATATCCTTAATAATTTCCTCATTATTGAAATCATCATAATAATAATGATCTCTGCCTATATCAAAAAAGCGGTAACGTTTTAAACGAAACGGCTGATGAATCTGAAAATAAAAACAAATTGTCTTCATATATATATCTTTATATCTTTTTCTTAATTATAATCCGGTAAGTCTTTTATAAATATCAATTACTTTTTTACCGGCATATTCCCATTTAATTTCATCAACCTCAGCTTTTCCTTCCTCCTTAAGATATTTATATAAAGAAGGATAAGTTATTATTGAATACATAGCGTCAGCCATGGCATCGATATCCCAGTAATCAATTTTTATTGCATGATGAAGGATTTCTGCACAACCCGACTGTTTGGAAATTATTGTAGGTACACCAACCTGCATTGCTTCAAGAGGAGAAATACCGAAAGGTTCGGAAACTGACGGCATCACATACACATCACTTACCTTAAGCATCTCATATACTGCATTTCCGCGAAGGAAACCAGTAAAATGAAATCTGTCAGCAATATTTCTTCTTGCGGCAAGACGAATCATTTCATTCATCATATCACCGCTTCCTGCCATTACAAATCTTACGTTTTTAGCTTTCTGAAGTACTTTCGCAGCTGCCTCAACAAAATATTCAGGACCTTTCTGCATTGTTATACGACCAAGGAAAGTCACAACCTTTTCATCGGTTCCGCGGCTTGCAGGCAGATTAAGGATTTCCTGCGACATAGGCTCAACCGCATTATGAACAGTCGTCACTTTTGACGGATCTATTCCGTATTTTTCAATTACGGTTTTTCTGGTAAGGTCTGAAACGGTTATTATATGATCGGCATAATCCATACCGTTTTTCTCTATTGAGAATACCTGCGGATTCACATTACCGCGGCTTCTGTCAAAGTCTGTGGCATGCACATGAATTACAAGCGGTTTTCCAGAAATCTGCTTCGCGTGAATTCCGGCAGGATAAGTAAGCCAGTCATGAGAATGAATTATATCATACTGTTCTTTTCTTGCAATCACACCTGCGACAATCGAATAATTATTAATCTCTTCAAGCAGATTATCAGGATATTTTCCGGAAAATTCGATACAACCCATATCATTGGTATGGAGATATGAAAAATCCGCGTAAATATGTTTTCTCAGGTCATAATATTCCTGAGGATCCATGCAGTAGCCGAAACGACGCTCAACTGTATCCCAGTCTACGTCACGATAAACAACAGGAGTATTTGTAGCTCCTATAATATGAGCGAAACTTTTATCCTCATCACCAAACGGCTTAGGAATAACAAAAGTTATATCCATATCACCATTCTTCGCCATACCTTTTGTCAATCCGTAACTTGCCGTTCCCAGTCCTCCAAGAATGTGTGGGGGGAACTCCCAACCGAACATTAGTGCTTTCATATTATTTTTCAGGATTAAAGGTATCCAACAAATTTAAAACTCTTAAAATCTCGCCTATATTCATTGCTATCGAAATAGCTCCGCGGCCTGTAAACGGAGGATTTCCGTCATAAAGTTCCGACAGTGTACCAAGGCAGTGATTTGCCATCTCTTCTTCGAAACCGATCATTTTTCTTTCAATGAAAGAATATCCGCTTCTTCCGAATATTTTCAGATAAGCCTCTACATATGCACCCATAAGCCATGGCCATACGACACCCTGATGGTATGCTGCACTGCGCTGATCCTGACTTCCCACATAATGAGGATTATATTGTCCTGATTTTGGCGTCAGAGTTCTTATTCCTTTTGGTGTCAGAAGTTCTCTTGTAACATAATCAATCACCTGCTTCTGCTGTGCCTTATCCAGTGGAGAATAATCAAGTGAAACGGCAAAAATCATATTCGGTCTTACATTATAATCCTTATATGCTCCCGTCACATAATCGTCAAGATATCCGAATTCATTAAGGAATGTCTGAAGGAACGATTCTTTAGTCTTTTCCGACAAAGCAAGATACTGACGTGATTTTATCTTATGAGACGAATCTTCAAGAAGCTTTGATGCAAATTTCAAAGCATTATACCATAAAGCATTCACCTCAACCAGATAGCCGGTACGCGGAGTTACAGGTTTGCCACCGACCATAGCATTCATCCAAGAAGCAGGACGGACAACACCGCTCGTATAAAGCAATCCGTTCTGATGGATGAAAAGGTTCGGATGATCACCTTCCATTATGAAATTGATGATCTTAACCAGTAAAGGCTGATATTTTGCAATACATTCTGCTTCACCAACATATTTACAGTATTGCTGAATAGCCCATATTGCCCAAAGCAATACATCCGGGGCATCTATTTCCTTAATGGTATCATTAAGACGTCCGTGTTCGATATAGTTTTTAACTGCCGCAGATGCTGTTTCCATCACCAGTTCAAACTGTTTCTGATCTCCCACTGAAAGTGTCAGACCCGGCAATGCAATGAATGTATCCCTTGCTCTGACATGAAACCACGGATAGCCTGCAAGGATATAATTATTTCTTCCTTTTTTATTATAAAACTGTGTCGCCGAATTTTTAAGACAATTATAGAAACTTGTTCTCGGAGTTCTTTCCTCAAGTTCTTTTTTGTACATCTTATCAAGCGATTTTGTAGAAATTTCAGTAATCCCGGCAGAGAAAATTATTGATTCACCCTTTTCGATAGTAACCTTGAAATATCCCGGAACATAAAGATCTTCTTTATACTGATATCCGCGTTCCTGTTCTTTCTGATACTCTATACCGCGATACCAGTCCGGATTATCTACAAACTCACATTCTTTATCAAGCTGCATGCACAACTCCGGATAACCGGGATAAAGACGGGATGCGATACCGTTCTCAATATGTTTGTATGATTTATTTATATTATCATTTTCGTGAGTAAGCTGATTCACATTTCTGAAAGCCAGAAAAGGACGCAAATGCAATGTCGTAGGAGAATGAGCTTCCAATAATGTATATCTGATGAGTATTCTGTTTTCATGAGAAATGAAAATCTTCTCTTTCGATAAAACCACTCCGCCTACACGATAAACCATTTTAGACGATGCCGTCCAGCTAAACTCTCTGATATACTTGTGTCCTTTAGGCGCAAAATTATCACCCTGATACTTGTGAATGCCAAGATTGAATTCGGCACCTCGCTGTATCACTGTCTCATCCAATGATGATAACAAGACATGATTATCATCATCCATCCCGGGAATCGGTATAACCAGTAGCCCGTGATATTTTCTCGTATTACAACCTATTACACTTGTACAATGATATGCTCCTGATTTATTTGTTCTAAGAACTTCAAGTGGCAACGATTGTTCAAGATTTATCAACAAGTTTTTATCAAACTTTAAATATCCCATAAATTATCTATATTTTTCTTCAAATGCCGGTATTAGATGTAATCAATTTTTCTAAAAAGTCACCATACTTGTGATTTTACATTTTTCAACAGTACTTAAATAAGTTCTATTTTTTATTTAAATTATAATCTAAAATCATCGACTTTTGCCTTAATTTTTCAAATCGACTACAAATTGCTTATTATAAAAATAACATATTTTTTATTTATTCCGCAAAATGTGATTTTTTTTCATCATTTCAAAAAATTATCCTTTATTTTCTATAAATTATTTTTTGAGATTTTTCAGAGAAAAGTTTAGTACATTATTAACAAAATCATTCATATACTATAAAACACTTAAAATCAACAGATTGAACATTTAACAATAATTCATCAATTCATTAAAGGAAAATCTTTATCAAATTTAACATTAAAAAACACACATCAAACTCGCAAACGATTTTTTTTTTCTGATTTAACAATTAAGCTTATAAATGGTATAATCATTTCAAATCATATATTTATTATATTATTCTTCTCAGTTTTGCCCGGAATGAATAAAACATTCTTTTTATTAACTATATCGACCTATTCATTTTTAGTTAATTACCATTAACAAATCAAAGAGAGAAGATTATTTTTTATCAACTCTCTTTAACTTCATGTAGATTATTTACTTCTTTCTATGAAGATGTCTGATCTGAAAACAGAAACTCTTTTCTTCTGATAAATGCGATTACAGCAGTAATTAAAGAAATAGCAGCATTAACCCAGAACGGGAAAAGCATATTATGTTTCTGATGAAAAATGATCTGAAAAAGATCTGCAATAAAAGGACAAAGTATTATAGCCAGATAATTTCCACACATCACAATAGCAAGTGCCATAATCATTTTTTTAGGCTTTGCCACAATTGATGTCTTATCATAAATCAATGGCTGAAGTATTCCGACCACAAATCCCATAATGAAATTACCCAATGCGATAATAAAAAATGATTTAAATAAGACTACCAGAAGAAGCCCTATGGCAAGAGCGGCAAAACCTCCGTAAACAACAGACCCCTTGAATATTTTAAGAATTTTAGGTAAACAAAACCCCGGAATCGTAATCCCTAAGAAAAATATCGATATTATAGTCCCGGAATCCGTACTGTTAAGATGATAATCCTGCAAAACAAACGATATATTGAATGTCCCTATCATCGCAATATAAGTTAAAATGAAATATATTGCTGTAAGCCCACCCAGTTTTTTCAGATTCCAGTCCTGCCCCGTTTTCAAATATGGATTTACAGTATCCTCTTCTTCTTCTGCTCTTGTATCTTCGGAACTTGTTACAGGAGGAGAAACTCCGGGATTATATGTTCCTTCCTTTTTAAGATATCCTGAAGTAAGATACCGGCACAGAATGAGGGAAATCACCGGTATAAGATAAACGGCAAATGGAAGATGCCATTCTATATTGGCAAGCCATCCTGTAAGCAGTGTTGCTAGCACAAGAGTAAGATTGTTTATACCTGAACTCAACCCCATTTGTTTTGTTCTGTATTTTCCTACAAAGAAGTCAGCTATAAGGCCTGTGGAAAGAGGTATGATCATACCTGCGCCCATCCCCAGAAAACAGCTTATTATAATAAGAGTATTCATTGAATTGGCAAAGAAATACAATATACCACTCAGTAAGAATAAAGATAATCCTATGATAAGCATTGATAACTTTCCTTTGCTTTCTGTCATTTTACCTGAAAGAAGCACAAATGGTATTATCATCAGATTAGGTAAAGATGACAACATCTGAATTTCAAGATCGGATACATTTTTAAAAATTGTATCAAGATCTCCCAATATAGGGGAAACCGCCAGTCCCGGCAGTGATGTCACTGTCGAGATAGACCAGATACTAAGCATAGTCCATAGAGTAATCTGTCCTCTTCCTGTATTTATTCTGGGAAACCTGCTTGCCAATAACTTAACTTGTCCTTTCATCTTTTGTGAAATGTTTTGCTACAATTTTATTTATAACAAAATGGAGAATACATAGTTTGAAAATTTGTTTCTTTATACTGAATCTAAAAACTTGATATTTTTTTTATTATTCTCTTGTTAGTCCATATATGTAATTATGGTATAGTCATTATTTCTAAGAGTTTCAATAATTGAAAGTCTACTATGTTTTAGTCAATTATCTTATGAAAAACGGAGAAATAATACTAATTTGCGTTTGTACAAACAATTAATGATGATTAATGGATAAAAGAATAAAACTATCAATAGTTCCCGTATTACTATTCCTTTTAATATTATGGCTGATCGAGATAATTGAATTTACAACAGGTTTTAATATAGGTTTTCTCGGCATAAATCCACGACAGGCCGACGGTCTGGCAGGCATCTTCTTCTCGCCGCTTCTTCATTCAGGATTCCGACATCTTATCGCCAACAGTTCGGCTCTTCTTGTATTGGGTTGGTTTTTGTTTTATTTCTATAAAGACATAGCATGGAGCATATTCTCTCTGACCTGGATTATTTCCGGTCTTATCACCTGGCTTATAGGAAGAAGCGGAATTCATATCGGAGCTTCTTCGCTTATATATGCTCTTGCTTTTTTTCTTTTTTTCAGCGGAATATTCAGAAGAAATCAGAAACTGTGGGCAGTATCGTTTATTACTATATTTATTTATGGCAGTATGTTCTGGAATATGTTGCCTATTTCCGAGCTGATCACACCAGGAACTTCCTGGGAGGGACATTTGTCAGGAGCAATAGCCGGAATGTGCTGTTCTCTTATTTTCATCCGGAAAGGTCCTCTTCCTGACAAAGGAATAGAAGATATTGTTGATGAAACCGATGCGGATAACGAAGTTCCGGAAAACCAACCTTACATAATGATTAAAGAATATATTCCTGATCAACAACAGAAATCAGGAATTCGGAATGATTCAATTTCTGAGCCATAACGATCATATATTTTTGTATATTCTACATTTATTTTTATTAATATAAAGTTATCTTTGAATAAAGAAATTGATTTATAACAGAATAACTGAATATTATATGAAAAACAAGACCATTTTGGTTACCGGTGCTGCCGGATTCATTGGCGCGAACTTTGTTAAATATCTACTGAAAAAATATGATGACATAAAGATTATCATACTTGATAAGCTTACTTATGCCGGAAATCTCGGTACTATAATAGATGAAATAAGCAATCCTGATGTTGAATTTTACAAAGGCGATATCGCGAATAAAGAACTTGTTGACCTTATATTCGCAAAACACGATATAGATTATGTTGTAAATTTTGCAGCTGAAAGTCACGTAGACCGCTCTATAGAAAATCCCCAATTATTCCTGCAGACAAATATTCTTGGAACCCAGAACCTTCTTGACTGCACGAAGAAAGCATGGATGACAGGTAAAGACGACAAAGGTTATCCTGTCTACAAACCGGGAAGAAAATACCTTCAGGTGTCAACCGATGAAGTCTATGGCTCTCTTGACAAGAAATATGATACTCCTCACCCTCTTAATATTGAAGATGAAGAGGTAAGAAAAGTTGTAAAAGACCGCAAAGATCTCAAGACTTATGGAGATACTTTCTTCACAGAAGAGACCAATCTTGATCCCCGTTCTCCATATTCAGCAAGTAAGACCGGAGCCGACCATATTGTAGTAGCCTATAATGAAACATATCATCTTCCGGTTAACATCACAAGATGTTCCAATAATTACGGTCCCTATCACTTCCCTGAAAAACTAATTCCACTTATAATTAAAAATATTCTTGAAGGCAAAAACCTCCCTGTTTATGGTAAAGGAGATAATGTCCGCGACTGGCTTTATGTTGAAGATCATGCTAAAGCTATAGATATGGTCCTTCGCAAAGGTAAAGTTGGTGAAGTATATAATGTGGGAGGCTTTAATGAAGAGACTAATATCAACATTGTTAAGCTAACCATTAACACTATACGCGAACTTATGGATGAGAGCGAAAACTATCATTCCGTATTGAAGACAGACCGTGAAAATATAAATGAATCACTTATCACATATGTAGGCGACCGTCTTGGACATGATATGAGGTATGCTATAGATCCTTCAAAAATCGCGAGAGAACTCGGATGGTATCCTGAGACTCCTTTTACTGACGGAATACGCAAAACCATTATCTGGTATCTTGAAAACCAGGAGTGGGTTGAAAGTGTTGTTAGTGGTGATTATCAAAAGTATTACGATCAAATGTACAGTAACCGATGAACATACTCGTAACAGGTGGTAATGGTCAGTTAGGACTATCCATCAAAAAAATATCCGGTCAATATCCGGCCCATAATTTTTTCTTTGCCGATCTTCCGGATGCGGACATCACACATGAAGAAAACATTACTGAACTGGTAAAGAAAAATGAAATAGATATAATTGTCAACTGTGCTGCATATACTGCTGTCGATAAAGCCGAGAGCGAACCGGAAGCTGCACGCAATATCAATGTAATCGGACCTCGCGTTCTTGCACGTATCTGTAAGAAATATGATCTTAAACTTGTTCATATCTCAACTGATTATGTTTTCGACGGAGAATCAAATGTCCCTTTACTGGAAACAGACTCCTGTGATAATCCGATAGGAGTTTACGGTCAGACAAAGAAAGATGCAGAAGATATGATTGCTGAATCAGAAGTTGATTCCGTTATAATCAGAACGGCATGGCTATATTCCGAATTTGGAAATAATTTCGTTAAAACGATGCTTCGTCTTGCTGAAAACAGAAATGAATTAGGAGTGATTTTCGATCAGATAGGAACTCCCACTTATGCTCCTGATCTTGCTGTTGCCATTGCAGAAATCATAAATAAAGGTATTGAGAAAGGTTGCAATATATATCATTATTCAAATGAAGGAGTCTGCAGTTGGTATGACTTTGCAAAAGAAATATTCGGGCAGAGCGGAATTGATATGAAAGTAAATCCGCTTCACACTTATGAATATCAGACTCCGGCCAAACGGCCTAAATACAGTGTTCTGGATAAAAGCAAAATAAAATCAGAAGGTATACATGTTCCATACTGGAAAGATTCCCTTAAAACCTGTCTTGAGGAATTAAAAAAACAATAATCCGGAATAAGTAATAATACAAAAAATCAGGCCTGCCATAACATCAATTATGGCAGGCCTGATTTTTTATCTTATCTTACTCCGGAATAATAAAACTCTCCAGCAGATGGTCACTAGACAGATTATTTCACTTTATACAGTTCTTTTAATTTACCTATAGCATTCTTTATAGAAGTAAGACCGAAGAACTCAGGATTAAGATCTGCTATCGGCATCCACTCCAGAGCAGCGACATCATCCATCGCCGTTACGGAAGATTCCTCTTTTACATAACATTCAAAAAAAAGATCCTCTGTGTCCACTACAATTCCCGAATAGGGATATACATTAGGAATAGAAAAAAGATATTTCACAGAATCGACCTTAAGGCCTGTCTCTTCATGAACTTCTCTGCTTACCCCCTCTTCTGCAGTTTCATTTCTGTCGATGAAACCTCCAGGAAGGTCAAGAGTACCTTTCGCCGGATCTTTAGCTCTTCTGGCAACAAGAATTTCATTATTTGAGTTTCTTATTATAGCTACAGTAGCAGCTCTGGGATTTGCATAAAATACAAAACCGCATTCATCACATTTTTTTGACAATTCATTATTGTAATAAAACTTGTAAGATCCGCATATCGGACAGTAATGGAACTTTTCTAAAGGATGCATATCTATATCCGGTTAATTTAAGTTGATAATTCTGTTCTATTATATTATAAAACCTCCAGAGTATTCATTAGTTCTATCATCTGCTCCATATTTTCGGCAAGTTCATCCATAGAAGAAAATACTATGTCGGCTCCCTCTTTATACAACACATCTTTATCAATAGGACCTGTCGTAACAGCTACCGTAAAAACTCCTGCACTATGAGCTGATCTTACACCTAAAGGTGCGTTTTCAACAACGAAGGCTTCATTCGCTTTCGCTCCTGTTTTCTCAAGACCTTTAAGATAAGGTTCCGGATGCGGCTTTCCGTATTTTACGTCATGAGCCGTAATCATTTTATCCTCCGAGAAAGTTGAAGGAAAGGCATGCATCAGTTTATCCAGAAGCGAGCGTTGACCTGATCCTGTAACAAGAACCGGAGTAAGTCCTGCCTTAAGTGTTTTAAAAAGAACTTCCGGAGCACCCTTCATAACAGGAGCTTCACCGCATTTCTCAAAATACTGACTTTTCTTCTTATATATATCTTTCTTTTCCTCTTCAGTAGCCTCTCTGTTGAATTCTCTTTTTATTATATAAGCGATGGTATTAAATCCCGTCTGACCTTCATAAAGATAGAATTCTTCCCTTGTACAGGCGATACCTAATTCACTTATACATTTCTCCCATGACTGAGCATGAAACGGCATGGAGTCAAACAATACTCCATCCATATCAAAAAGAATTGTTCTGACGTCAAGTTTGTTATATCCGTTTCTTTTCAGATAAGCTGTTATACTTTCTTTAATCTGCATCTTTATTAAAATATTTGGATTCTTTTTACCTCTTCCGTTAATCCTGTTTTTTAAAATGACATTCAGTCAAAATAAAAAACGTGGCATACAAAAAATATATGCCACGTCTTAATCACTTTGTATGTCTACTAAATTATATAATTATAGTTTTTCTTTAATAGCCTTAGTCTCTGCTTCGTAACCCGGTTTTTCAAGAAGAGCAAACATATTCTTTTTGTATGCTTCAACTCCAGGCTGATCAAAAGGATTCACTTCAAGGAAATAACCGCTGATACCGCAAGCACGCTCGAAGAAATAGATAAGCTGACCCAGGTTATACTCATCAAGTTTCTCGATTGTAACTTTCATGTTAGGTACATCACCGTCAACATGAGCGATCTGAGTACCAAGCTCTGCCATTTTATTTACCTGATCAACAGATTTTCCTGCAAGGAAGTTAAGTCCGTCAAGATTTTCAGCATCAGTTGGAATCACTACACTGTGGTTTGGTTTTTCTACAGAGATCACAGTTTCAAAGATTGTACGCTCACCTTCCTGAATCCACTGTCCCATAGAATGAAGATCTGTTGTAAAATCCACTGCAGCAGGGAAAATACCTTTTCCTTCTTTTCCTTCACTTTCTCCGTAAAGCTGTTTCCACCATTCACCGAAATAGTGAAGTTTAGGATGATAGTTTACAAGAATTTCGATTTTCTTTCCGTCCTGATACAGTGCATTACGTGTAGCAGCATAAATAGCAGAAAGATTGTTTTCAAATTTAACAGATGTAGAAGTTGCAGCTTCCATATCGGCAGCACCTTTTACAAGAGTTTCAATATCATAACCTGCTACTGCGATAGGAAGAAGACCTACAGGAGTAAGAACAGAGAAACGTCCACCTACATCATCAGGAATGATAAATGTCTTGTAACCTTCCTGATCAGCAAGAGTACGAAGTGCACCTTTTGCCTTATCTGTAACAGCTATAATTCTCTGTTTTGCTTCTTCTTTCCCTACTTCTGTTTCAAGCATATTCTTAAGAATACGGAATGCGATCGCAGGTTCAGTTGTTGTTCCTGATTTAGATATGTTGATTATACCAAACTGGCGTCCTTTAAGAGTAGCCTGTAGTTCGTATAGATAATCTTCTCCGATATTCTGTCCTGCATAAAGCATAACAGGATTTTTACGGTCGTGGTGAAGAAAGTCAAAAGTATTGCTAAGTGAATCGATAACAGCTTTTGCTCCAAGGTAGCTACCGCCGATTCCGACAACCACTACTATTTCGCATTTGCTTCTCAATACTTCTGCCGCTTTTTTTAATTCGGCAATATTTTCAGAAGTGATAGAAGAAGGAAGATTAACCCAACCTAAAAAATCATTTCCTTTACCCTGACCGTTTTCCAAAAGCAAATTATAACCTTCTGCTTTTTCGGCCATAGCCTTAATTGCATTTTCCGAAACAAACGGAAAAACCTTCTCAATTGATAGTTTCATATATTTAAATATTACCTTATTATGCAGGATCACTCCCGCAGTTTCATTATCTGTAATTTTTAATTATCTCTAACGCAAATTTTCAGTAAGAAAAGTCTGAATCCCCTTAATCCTAAGAAGAGTATATCATGACTTATACGCGGCCGGCAATTTTACCGCATTATTCAATAAAAATATCCGATCTCTACTTTTGTAGAAATAAAACCGACATATCGAAAAATGAAGTTTAATTAAAATCATCTTTGACTTACATCAAAGATATGCCTTTTTATTATTCATAAAGCAAATATCCAGTAAAAAACTTAATATCTGTTTAAAGAAAATCTTTTTAAAATATCCTTAACGCAGATATTCAGTCAGAAGTTTTATTTCTACGTACGGAGACATCTTCTTATATAATATATTATATACCGCATCAAGAATCGGCATATGTACATTATACTCCTGATTGATCTCCTTAATACATTTTGTTCCGTAATAACCCTCTGCCACCATCTCCATCTCAATCTGCGCCGACTTCACGGAATAACCTTTTCCGATCATTGTACCGAACATATGATTACGACTGAATTTTGAGTAAGCAGTCACCAGAAGGTCGCCAAGATAAACAGAATCGGTTATGTTTCTTTCCATCGGATTGATGGTATTTACAAACCTGTTAAGCTCCTGAATAGCATTTGCGACGATCACAGCCTGAAAGTTATCTCCGTATTTCAATCCGCTGCAAATACCTGCAGCGATAGAATAGACATTTTTCAGTACTGACCCGTACTCAATACCCGCCACATCCTTAGAAGTACAGGTGTTGACGAAATGCGATCTAAGGAAATCGGCAAACATTGTCGCCTTTGCCTCGTCATTACATCCGATGGTCAGATATGAAAGTCTTTCATAAGCGATCTCTTCCGCATGACAGGGACCTCCCAAAACGGCAAGGTTCTCATTGGGAACATTGTAGAACTTCTTAAGATACTCCGATATTATCAGGTTTTCATCAGGTACGATACCTTTGATTGATGTTACGATAAATTTATCGGAAATCTTAGATCTGAGTTTTTTTAAGTGTAATTTAAGATATGGTGAAGGTGTAACGAAAATCAGAGTATCCGATCTTTTCACTATATCATTAATATTAGAACTGAAATATATGCGATCAATATCGAATTTTACGCTTGACAGATACGCCGGGTTATGACCGAATTTCTTAAATTCTTCAATACGGTCATTTCTGCGCATATACCAGTTTATCTTATCGGTATTGGTCATTACCATTTTAGCAACCGCGGTAGCCCAACTTCCGCCCCCAATAATCGCTATTCTTCCAGGTAATTTCATACAATGATTTTATTTATTTATAATCACAATAATATTTTTGTGAATATTTATACTTCAAAAAAATATTATTTGTATAAAGATATAAACACATTACAATACAAAAAAGTGAAATATCCCGGGAATCAAAAAGCAAAAACTAAACTAAATTAATTTATGTTATTTTTTATGCTTTGTGATGCCTGGGATAGGTATTGTAACTAATTACTCAACAATATTCTGTATCCATTGGTTTACATTTTCAACCGAAGGATTTTCCAGATTAAGTTTATATTTCTTATTTAAGCCACAGATTTCCTGATGAAGCTTCTGCGCTGCTGCGTCTTTCATAGAAGCGACAGTATAATAGCCAGCTTTCTGAATCACCGGTACCCACGCTGCAGGCACTCCGATTTCCTCATATTTTGAAGCCGGATCTTTCTTTACTGTTTTTTCAGGACGCATCTGCGGGAAGAAAAGAACCTCCTGAATTGCAGTCTGTCCTGTCATAAGCATAACAAGACGGTCCATACCGATACCCATACCTGAAGTAGGAGGCATACCGTATTCAAGAGCACGAACGAAGTCAAGGTCGATAAACATCGCCTCATCGTCTCCTTTTTCGCTAAGTTTAAGCTGATCCTGGAATCTTCCAAGCTGATCGATAGGGTCGTTCAGCTCAGAATAAGCATTACAAAGTTCTTTTCCGTTTACCATAAGCTCAAAACGCTCTGTTAGTTCCGGATTGTCTCTGTGACGTTTACAAAGAGGAGACATTTCGATAGGATAGTCTGTGATAAAAGTTGGCTGGATATAATTACCCTCACATTTCTCACCGAAAATTTCATCGATGATCTTACCTTTACCCATAGTCTCATCCACTTCAACGCCGATTTCTTTACAGATCTGACGAAGTTCTTCTTCGTTTTTACCTGCTATATCATAACCTGTGAAGTCTTTGATTGCTTCAGTCATTGTCTTTCTTGCAAAAGGAGTCTTGAAGTTGATCACGTTATCACCGACCTTAACTTCTGTTGTTCCGTTTACCGCAAGACAGATTCTTTCAAGCATATTTTCAGTGAACTTCATCATCCAGTTGTAGTCTTTGTAAGGAACATAGATTTCCATACATGTAAACTCCGGATTATGAGTTCTGTCCATCCCTTCATTACGGAAGTTCTTAGAGAATTCGTATACACCTTCGAAACCACCTACGATAAGTCTTTTAAGATAAAGCTCATTCGCGATTCTAAGATATAAAGGAATATCCAGTGCATTATGATGCGTAATGAAAGGACGTGCCGAAGCACCTCCTGGTATTGACTGAAGGATAGGAGTCTCAACCTCCATATATCCGTAAGAGTTGAAATAATCACGCATTGTCGTATAGACCTTTGTACGTTTCATAAAGATATCCTTGATACCTTCATTTACCACAAGGTCGACATATCTCTGACGGAATCTCATTTCAGGATCTTCAAAAGCATCGTAAGCCACGCCGTCCTTATATTTTACAATAGGAAGAGGCTTGATAGATTTTGAAAGCACCGTAAGTTCCTCAGCATGCACCGACACTTCGCCCATCTGGGTTCTGAATACATAACCCTTGATGCCTATGAAGTCACCGATGTCAAGCAGTTTTTTAAACACGACGTTATACATGTCTTTATTTTCACCCGGACAAAGATCGTCGCGTGAAATATAAACCTGTATTCTTCCTTTAGAATCCTGCAGTTCGACAAAAGAAGCCTTACCCATTACACGGCGGCTCATAATACGTCCTGCGATATTTACTTCTCTTTTTTCAGCGGCGTCGTCGCTGAAATTTTCTTTTATCTCGTCAGAATAACCTGTTACCACATATTCGGCAGCAGGATAAGGCTCGATGCCCATTTTACGTAACTCATCAAGAGAGTTGCGTCTTACTATTTCCTGTTCGCTTAATTCCAGAAGATCCATTTAGTTTATTTATTTTGCATTATGATTGCAAAATTATAAAACTTTGCTCTAACGGCGCCCGTTTAAGTAGCCTAATTTATTTTATTTACCAATTATTTTCAATATAAGTTCCTATATCATCATTACAGAGCTCCTTTAAGGCATATCTGTCAAGCAATTTTATACAAGAACCGTTGTAATCAATGATTTCATTGTCACGCAAATCATTAAGTACATTTATGAAAACAGAACGCTGCATTCCGAAAAATGTATACAAATCCTTATGTTTACATTTGATCTGAATATTTTTTCCCTGCTTATTTGTCAGATTAAGTATCCAACGTGAAAGTTTTTCCTTCATATCGGATGCTGACATGAAGGAGAGATTATTCATCGTGTTTTGAGATCGATTGGAGGTAAGATTAAGCATATTGATAAGACAGATTTCATGCTGCATCATAACATTGATAAAAGTTGTCTTTGATATCTGCATTATGCTTGTTTCTCCTACTGAAGTAACATTATATGGATAATAGGTGTCTCTGCCGAAAAGATAATCCGGCGCAATGATATTTGGTGCATCAAACTCTTCGCATATATTTACTTTACCTGTTACAACCTCATTATCTATTCTTATCTTTCCGCTAACTACAAATTTTAGATGAGTGCAATCTTCTCCTTTGGTTACTATAATGTCGTCATTTACGTATTTCAAAAACTGAATGGCACTTTTTTCCAACAATGATGTCAAAGTTGCCGAATTTAACCCCAAAAATATTGGTAATCTGAGGATTGAGTCATACATATCGCTCATATCTATCTTCTTATTTGTAACAAAAATATTTAACTTCTCTAATAAAAACAAAACAAACGCTAAATAGTTCTGAAATTCTTCGTAAAATTGTAACGTTTTAACATAAAGTTTATATTAATATTTGTTTAACTATGGATTTTGTCTTTAATTTTCAGGAAGCCCTGAGTGCATTTATGGTGCTTTTCGCAGTAATCGACATTACCGGATTGACACCGATCCTGATAGACCTGAAGGAGAAATCCGGTCCGATCAACGCCGGGAAAGCGGCATTTTACTCACTGACTATATTATTGCTTTTTTTATTTGTCGGTGATCTTATTCTTAAGCTTTTCGGTGTGGATATCTCTTCTTTTGCCGTAGCCGGAGCTCTTGTGATCTTCGTGATGGCGATTGAGATGATTTTCGGAGTGGAGATATTCAAGTTTGACGGACCGAAAGATTCGGTTACGATCATTCCGGTAGTTTTTCCTTTTATCGCGGGAGCCGGTTCATTTACAACGCTTTTATCATTACGCGCTGAGTACAATCTTCTGAACATTATTATTGCGCTGGTTCTTAACATCGCACTGGTATATATAGTGATCAAAAGAATTTCACTTCTGGAGAAACTGATCGGGCAGGGAGGTATCTATGTATTAAGAAAATTCTTCGGAATCATTCTTCTTGCTATATCAGTAAAGCTTTTCGCTTCAAACATCTCTTCTCTTTTCAACTCTCTTTAATAATCTTACACTGAATCGGAACTTATCTTTAAATGATATTATAACCATCATAGAAGATCCCACAGAAAGAATCTCTTCCTGTGGGATCTTTTTTATTTGCGATTTAACAAAAAAGCTGTTTTATTTTCCGTGTTCGGTAGCTCCGAATTCTTTCATATTTAATTTAAAAGAGATCATATTCCCTATCGTTATAAAGATAAGAACGGGTATTTTCAATAAGGACACATATAGTTTTTTTCGCTTTAAAAGATAAGCAGGTGTTCCCGATACGAAAAGTATAAATATCAAAGCGATATTGATCAGCCATTTATAATTATTTATATCAAATATCAGAAACAGAAGAGGGATAAATATATTTATTCCCAAAATAATAAGACGCGGAGGCAGAATCCATTGAAAAAGCTTATCGAAAAGAGCCTTGTCTGATATTATATCCGATATATTTCTGTTTTTCAACGTTTCAAAAACCAGCAGATATTGTGTGTTTATCCAGCGACTGCGCTGTCCGGAATAAGCTTTCTTCGTACTTACTTTCTCGTCATAGACATATATATCGTCTATGTATCTTACATTGATTTTATCTCCGATTAAAAGCAGTTCAAGCTCTTTGTCTTCAGCAAAAGAGTTTAACTTTCCGACATTTTCCCTTAACCAGTTAAAAGGTATGACCATTCCCGATCCAATGAGCGCAGAGGAAAAGCCAAGATTATTATGCCCTTTTCGGAAAACTGAATTATTGATCTCTTCACTGACGGAATCCAGCACTGATATACAACTGTCATTATTTTTGGATCTTCGGTGAAGCTGAAGAACTGTATTACAAGATACATTTCTGTTTGCCTCTGTAAGGAAATTATTATCTGTAATATTATCCGCATCAAGAATTACAACATAATCATAATCTCCGGATATTGATGATATCGTTTTTTTCAGAGCATTAGCTTTACTGCTTATCTTTTCATCTATCGTAATCACGTTTATTCCGAGATTTTCAAGATTATGATTAGTAGAATCAGACATAGAATCTGAAGCTACGAAAACATCGAAATATTCTTTTTCATAATCCTGACATAAAAAAGAAGTAACAGAATCAATAATCACACGGTCTTCTTTGTAGGCAGGAAAAATCACGGCATAACGTGATTTAGATTCCGAAATAACCGTTTTATTTTTTCTTTTAACATTAGAGCCTAAAGAAAAGATTACCAGATAAACTATCGGGGTGATTAAGATTATAAAAAGTAGCGGTTCTATATATTGAAACATAATGTTTAATATTTATTCATTCTGAAAAATGAGATTGCGGCTTTTATTGCGGAAAGTGCATTATCACTTCTTCCTTTAAAAAGCTGTACAAGAATCTCTTTGGGTAAAACAAACATCAACTGATAAGAAACTGCAATATACTTAGTCATGAATTTTCTGTTTCTGTGCGCAAAAAGAAGACGGTTTCTTACTATATAGAATGTTCTGAACGGACTGTTCTGTCCTGTACTTCTGCTTTCTTTATGATAGACTGTAAATGCCGGATTATATATAAGCCGGTAACCGTTCTCCCGCATACGCATGCACCAATCTAGTTCTTCATAATACAGAAAATATATTTCCGGCATCATTCCGGCTTTCTCTACAACCTCTTTTTTTACCATCATCGCCGCACCGTGAAGATAACAGCTTTCTGAAACGACATTATAAATTCCGGAATCCGGTCTGTCAAAACCAATTATAGAATTACGAAGAGTATATTTGGTAAGTTCCGTATAACCGGCAAACTGAATGTTACGGGGCGGAAAATGAAATAAAATCTTTGGCGAAACCGCTCCAGTGCTTTCATGAGAAAAAAGCTCTCCTACAAGATGGCTTATTCCGTCTTCACGGATAACGGTATCGTTATTCAGGAAGAACAGGGCATCACCTTTTGCTTTCTTTATTCCGAGATTATTCCCGCCAGCGAATCCGAGATTCTTTTCGCTTCTTACTGTTATCGCTTCCGGGTATTTTTCTTTTATGATTTTCGCCTCATCAGCTACAGAGCCGTTATCTACAACTATTACTTCTAAAGGAAAGGTATTAATAGTATATAACGATTCAAGCAGAGCAAGAGTGTCTTCAAGCCCGTTATAGTTTACGGTAATAACAGAAACGAAATGATTCATTAAGATGTTGGAATTATATTATACAGGCACTTTTAAATTTGTCATACTTGTTTCGGGACTTTTATCCATTCTTTTTTATCAAAATCATACGTTTTGATAATCCTTGCCGGATTTCCCGCCGCAATACAGTAGTCGGGTATATCTTTTGTCACAACACTTCCCGCTCCTATCTGACATCTTTTACCGATATGGACTCCGGCTACTACAACAGAATTGGATCCTATGTGTGTGTCTTCATCTATAATCACAGGTCGGCGGTCAAGCTCCTGCTCACTTGAGTTTTTAGAAGCGTCTTTATATCCGTGATTAAATCCTGCAATAAAGACATTCTGCCCCAGACCGCATCCTGATCCTATCTTTACGGGTCCGAGAACTACAGAACGGATTCCTATTCTGCAATTATCACCTAAAATAAGATCTCCCGCTCCATTGGATATCACAGCATAATCTTCGATTATTCCGTCTTTCCCCATCTCAAAACGGTGCCACGGAAACAGATCAAGACGTGCTTTAAAAATACTGATATGTGATCCTTTGCCTATTTTATAAACAAATGGATTTACAAACCATCTTATCCATAATCTCGGACGGGGATTCTTCTTTGATGTGATTGTCCAAAGAAAAAACGAACGAAGTTTTTTATATTGTTTTACCTTGAATAAAAGTTCCATTCTTATTTCAGATTTTCAGAGATATGTTTATAAATTAGTTCCACACATTTTTCCCAGGAGTGTGAACGTGCAAATTCTATTTTTTCCTTCTTCCGGTAATTATAAAGATTATGTTCATGAATATCTTTTATTGCTTTCTTATATTCATCATAATCGGTACAGTTATAACAATAATCTTCAAAAAGTTTCATTGCTGATGTCTTTGTAGCAACAACAGGTTTGCCGAGAGAAAGATATTCATCGACTTTTCGCGGATAATTTCCCTGCGTTATCTCATTTACAACCTGAGGATTCATACAGATATCGAAATAACTTATATAGGCAGGTATTTCAGAAGAATCTTTTGTTCCGAGAAAAAAGATATTTTCTGTATTTCTTATTTTATGATTGCTGAAAACTTCATCTTCCGGTCCTACAAAGACGAAATTAAATTCTTTAAAGTGATTTGCCAGATTTTGTATTAAATCCGTATCAAGACGTTTCGAAGTCAGAAATCCCGAATATCCTATTATCGGTTTTGAGATAAGTTGTTTCATATCTTCAGGAATTCCGTATTTCTTTTCTTCAGAATAATCGGTAAGGTCGACGCCCTGTCCTACACAAAATGTAGAAGGACAGAATTCTGCCGGAAATTCGGAAAGCTCGGCTGAATTAGTAAGTACAATATCTGATTTGACGCATATATGCTTTTCCAGTCGGGGAGCATGTTTAGCCCAGTATCTGCTTCTCAGATTATCACGTCGGTAATAAATAGTAAAACAGGATTCTAAAAATTCTGATGCATAACGGCTTCTGTAAATATCATTGTCTATAAAAAGGATATGATTGTCAAAACCAAGTTGATGCTTTATCTTATTTACAAATGAGTAGATGCGTCGGTTATTAACTCTGTTGAAGAAATCAAATATCGCTCCGTCGGGAAAGGTGTTTACAGGAAATATTGCAAACGGTATATCAAGAATATAAAGATTCTCATTTATCTTATTAAGAAAAGGCTTTTTTCTGTCTATCACGTCTCGTCGGTAAACATTTTCGGGCTCTGTATCTTTTTTAAGATAAGTCTTATAATCAAGCGGTGTATTTATATAAAGCACACGGTTATGACGCGATATTTCCGTTGCTATATTCTTTGCATTGGAACCTATGCGTATATGCCATGGCTGTAGCCCTGTAAAAATAAAGTTGCGGTTTTTAACTGCAATATTCATATTGATAATTCGCGACACGGTGTTATGTCATTTCTTTTTATAAATCCTTTAATTTTATCAGATATTATTTCTGTTTTTATTTGAATGAAACATATATCTCCCTCAACCCCTTCGCAGTCTCCTCCCATGAAAACTCTTCACATCTCTCAAGACCATATTCGATCTGATCGGAATATATTTTTTTATTTTTTTCAAGCAGAAGCATTTTAGAGGCTATCTCGTCCGGATTGTATGGATCGGCAAATATTCCTTTTACTCCGAGTATCTCAGGCATTGAAGATGTATTACCGGCAATAACAGGTGTACCGCAAGCCATCGATTCTAGCATCGGAATACCGAAACTTTCCCGAAGAGATGTATAAAGGAATATCGATGCTCCGTTATAAATATGAGTCAGATCTTTGTTTTCTATATATCTTACACATGTTATATCGTTTCTTAATTCTGCCAGGGAATTTTTCCGCAAAACAGAATCAAGTATATTTTCGTCAAGATCGGCAATCAGAAGAGGAAGTTTACTTTCCGATTCTTTATGATAAATGGCATACGCATGAAGTGTCCTTTCGAGATTCTTTTTCGGATCTGTATTTCCCAGAAAGAATATATATTCTTCTGTCCTGATATATTTTGATATTATTTTTCGGTCCGGACTTTTCAATTTCTTAAAATGCGAATTATAACCGTTATAGATATATGTGATTTTTTCTTCAGACAGATTAAGGAATCTCTTAATCCTTTCAGATTCAAAGGCTGAAACAGTGATTATCTTACGGCACTTCTTAATGATACGCGGCACAAAAAGTTTTCGGTAATACCATCCCATATTCTGATACAGAGATTTGCTTTTTCCGCTTCTCGGTTCCAGAAATATTATATCATGAAGAGTAAGAACAAGAGGAATTTCACAAAACAAAGGTGCTGTATTGCTCGTACAGTGAAGAATGTCAGGTTTTATCTTTCTCAGCATTCGCGGAAGAGATATCTGCTCCCATACAGGATAAAAGGGCGGCCCGAATTTCACAATATGAAAATTAGCTGTTTCCTCAAGACATATATCATCACCCGGTGCAACAAGTATATAATACTCGTTTTCCTTGTCAATCCTTTGCAGTTCTTTAATAGATTCAAGAGCTACAAAGTCCATCCCGTGTTTATTTTTTCTGAATATACGCTGAGCTTCGATTGCTATTTTCATTATCCTTTATATCTTCTTTTTATAAAATCTTCTTTTTTCAGAAGGGAAGTTCATATTTCTTATCTTCTTTACCGGAAGTTTCCGATTTATCCGCATCAATCTTCTTACCGTTGAATATCAGAGCAAAACCGGTAAAAGCGATTATGCTTGTCGGATATTGACCCCAGAAAGCATTTCCGTATGCACTCAGAAGAAGTCCTGCAATTCCGCATAATATGGCGGCAAGATATCCTCTTATTTCATTATCTTTTATCTTAAAAAGAATAAGATATGAGCAGTATATTATGGCACTCAGCAGAATTCCGAAATAAACTATCAGACCTGTTATTCCTGTCTCAACCCATATCTTCACATAAGTTGAATCATGAGGAATAATTGTTGTAAGACGTTTTGAGAATTTCTGATTCTCTACTCCGGCAAGCCCTATTCCTTCTCCGAAAGGACGATACTGAAGGTATTCCGCAAGAACTTTTCTGTTTTCCTTTCGCACTTTATATGAAGCATCTTCATTTGGGGAAAATGCCGTTCTCATTCGTCTGATCTGAGGATTGCTTTCCCCGATAGTAGTGAAAGCGAAAAATCCGAAAAGCATGGCAAAAGCAAGTGTACTTATTGCCATCAGTTTTATATTGCGGCTCAGAATTATAAATAAAGCCATCCCTCCGATCGGAACGAAAATCGCACCTCGCGTTCCGGAAAGCATCATTGCATAGAATGAAAGAAGAGAAACAGAAATAAATAATAGCTTACTGTATCTGTTTTTTGAATAAAACCCTGATATTCCGAGAATCACTCCCGCGCATCCCATATTGGAGCCGAAGTTTCCTGCATCCGAGAAAAATGAGAAGTAACGTATTCCGGAGTGTATTAAATGAGTTATTCCGCCTCCGCTGTTAAGCCATATTGTTTCATATTCATCCCATCCGATAAATCTCTGTATAAATACTTTTATTATTGCAGTGAGAGTAAGAAACGAATATATGTATAGTATATTTTTAAGATGACTGCGTTTTACAAGAAGAACAGTAGTGACAACAGTTATAAGAAATCCGTTAATGGCAAGACCTCTGTTGGTTATCCATGCACCAAAGTGTGCAGTAGGATTAAGCAGTTCAAAAAAACAGTAAAGCATCCATACTGACATTCCTGTAAACAGGATATTTGTTTTCAGCCCCGACCAGTCGATATCGTTATATATTCCGGATCTGATAATAAGGATGAAAAGAATGGTTATAATCAATATATCCATCAGATAACTTACGCCAGTCAGAGGTGTGTATCTTGTAATCCCGATTATGTAATAGTTGAGAATGAAGGTAAGATAAAACAGAAATACAGGTTTTCTGAATGATACGATAAGACATATCAATGCCATTGGTATTCCTATGGCCGTTATGAAAACAATAGGTTTTCCAAGAAGTAGAGAGAGAATTATCAATAAAAGACCACCCGATAAAACAATATTTACCGGGTTGATCATTTTATTAATTTGATATCTTAAGAATTCCATTCTCTGTTTATTTTTTCTCTATGGAGTTTTTTGATGACGTTATGCCGAGATTAAGAAAGTCATATGCCATTTTGCTCAGATGTTTTAATGAACGTATCTGTCCGATATGACTTTCGGCAACCTCTCCCGTCGTATTATTAAGACAGATAAAAAGTCTGCTTTTATCTGATTTTGAAATCAGAAGATCAAGATAAATCTGATCGCTTTCTGTCCATACTCTTTCCGCATTCATTATCACAATATTCAGATCTGCGCTGATGACAAGACCGGAAGGTATTGTGGAACGATTAAGAGCCGGATGTTCTATAACTGCAATGTTTGTATCATCTTTAAGAGGACGTCCGATAACCGAAACTATATGTTTTGCAGTTGTATAATTAAGATCAGAATTGAAATCTTCATTCGCTTTGAAATATTCTGTTTTAATATTTTTCTCAGTGAATATATTTATAAGAGATTCTGAAATAAAACTTTTCCCCTCTCCCTCATCAACACTGAATACATTCATAATAAACGGTGAATCTTTTCTCATCATGTCTATTATTCTGTTGCTCATATTCGAAGCGCACGCTCTGTGAAATTCTTCCGGAAATTCATTATATTTCATACCGCCAATACCTGTAAAGACTCCCATTACAGAAACCGAAGTCAATCGTTTTGTGCGGTGTGTATCTCTCAGAGTTCTGTCCAGAAGTTCTATAAGAAGATAAATAAGAATTATAAAAAGGATACTTCCAAAAAATGCTGCAAGAAGCAGTATCATGCGTCTGCTTTTATCACTCTTAAGAGGGAAAGAAGCAGGAGAAACTACATCAAGTGTAGCGCTCGAAAGCTGTAAATTTTTCTGTTTAAGTTTTGCAACATTAAGACCATGAAGAATTTCAAGGTAAGATTTTTCCAGAACTCTGATTTCTCGCTCTCTTTTATTTATTTCTGCGCCTACGGGAGAATATGATTTATACTGTTCAACAAACTGTTCTTTTCTTTCCTTTAGCACTTTAAGCTCTGCTTTTGCCTTTTCATTTTTTATAAGTTCAAGTAGCCATTTGTTCACCATCTCTTCAATAGCAACACCTTCTTTTGAAATCTTATATCTGTTCATTTCATCAGAAATACCGGATATTTTCTTTTCCGCGCCTGCAAGATCTTCTTTAAATTTCTTAAGTTCAAGATTGTTTTCAATAGCTTCTTCCGTGCTGAACATCTCTATTTCCGCTATTCTTGCATTACTTGAAGACAGAGTGTCAAGCATAGCTATAAACTCTGCGTTAGATTTAAGAAGGTTGCTTCTTACTCCCATCTGATATTCAAGTTCCTTCAGAAGACGTGTCGAACTTTCATAATCACGTTTTACTTCGCTGAGACGGTTTTCATAATCGGTATATGAAATGGCTATAGCTTTTGTCTGCTCGATATAATTGATAATTCCGTTTTCGATATTAAACCGAGTCAGGTCATCTTCAAGAACAGAAAGGCGGCTTTTCACCGTTAAAAGCTGTTCTTCATAATAAGCAACAACTTCATTTGAAGATTTATATTTAAATCCTTCATATGAATTAGAAAGCTCCTCTGTGATAAGCTTTACAGTATTAAGTGCTATTCCCGGATCATCAGACGTATATGAAATATCAATAATATCACTGTTTCCTATTCTTCTTACAATTACTTTTTTCAGCGACTCATAACCGTAATGGCTTGTCTTATCATAAAATAAAGTATAAAGGAAATTGCCGGGCATATCTTCTTTATATTTAAGAAGATTATCGGCTGTTTTATCTGCGGATGTAATATCTATAAGATTACGCACATCTTCAGGTATTATACTTTGAAGTTCGCGGTAATTATCTGCCGTTATATAAAGATTGTCCTTCTTTTCATCTCCGCTTACAAGATTTAGAGCCAGAAGTCTTACCGATACTTTTTCAAGTGCACCTTTCGCTTTTGTAAGATTGATAATATTATCAAACATATTATTGATTTCAACATATCCCGGTCTTTCGTCCGACAATCCCGTTGCCGAACCTATGCCTGTATATATTGAAGTCTGTACGGTGTATTTCTGTGACATATATTTTGAGAAATATGCCACGCATAATGTCGCGATAAGACTTCCGAAAAGAATACGGTATCTTATGCGGTAAAGGAAACGGGTGATGTATAAAGTTATATCCTTATTCACGTCTAATTAATTTAATTCAAGTGTGTTAATATTTTTGTTATTCACGGGTCAGAATCCTTACGTTAGTAAGCATTTCCAGAAGTGTGATAGCATTCTGTAATGATGCTTTTCCTTCCTGATACTTTACAATTGCGTCGGTTCTGCGGCTTCTTTCAAGAGATAACTCAATGATTGATATTTTACCGTTTATGAAATCCTGTTCTGAAATTTTCATCTGTGCATTATATAAAGCTGCTGCATCAGCTTTAGCTTTCAATACTGCAAGTTGCAAAAGAACCTCATTATATGCTTCAAGAACTCTAAGCTTACGTTCTTCTACAGATATATCATATTGATATTCTATCTGACGCAATCTTGCCGATTCCACCTTATTCTTTTGCTTGTTACCGAAAAGATCTCCAAGGGGAATTGAAACCATGACCCCGACGTTATACATATGCTGACGTTTTCCGTTGCCTACGTAATAAAGCGGAATATCTGATGCAGAATTGGAAGAAAGCGATGACCATTGTCCGTACTGATACTGTCCTGTCAGTCTCAGATAATTAAGCCATTCTTCTTTTGTCATTTTACTCTGAGCACGTTGTTCTTCACGCATTGTCTCATAAACCTGAGTCGACGGATGATCATAAACCGATTCAAGAAAAACATTCAAAGGGGGAAGTTTAAGTTTTTCAAGATCCATTGACAAGGTATTACCTGCCGAATCGGGAGATTTAAATCCCGTATTCAATTCATATTCACCGTTGATCTTTGAAGAATCATAATCGTTAAGATCAATATCGTCTTTTGTAAAACCGATAGGTTTTCTTTCGCCGGTCTGCGAAAACAAAGAAGAAAAAATAAAAAGGAAAAAACATAATGAGATATTCCTCAGCACACTTCTATACATATAAATAGTTATTTTAAAGGCCCCTGACAACAAAAGCAGGGTCTTCATTCTTTAATTCTTTTCAAAAATTCATGCTATTAATCAAGCACAAAAAATAAACATTATGGTGATTATTAATCAAAAAGTCAATTAGGCATCAAAAATACCAACTAAATATTATCTATTATTAGAGATAAAGTTTAACTAATATTTTTTATGAATAGTTTTCATAACTGTCAATTCAGATAAATAAAACATTTAAGCAAATTAATATATGTTCATCAACTCATCCACCAGTTCCTTTACTCCTTCACTTGCCTTTTTATTTATGAATTTATAAGGACGATTTACTCTTACCTGATTGATATCAATAAGTATGACTTCTGCTTCATTTTTCACATAATGCAAAAGCGAAGCAGCAGGATAAACATTAAGAGAAGTGCCGATAACGATAAATATATCTGCTTTTTCAACTTCTGTAATGGCATTTTCCATTTCCGGAACTGCTTCTCCAAACCATACTATCCATGGTCTTGACTGAGTATCATTTATCTTATCTCCGATATTGATATCTTCATATCCGATATCATTCACCTGATGCTTATATTCATCCGAAGCTTTAGTAAGTTCTCCGTGAAGATGAATGATCTTTGTCGAGCCGGCTCTTTCATGCAGATCATCAACATTCTGAGTTATAACGGTAACATCATATTTCTTTTCAAGATCAACGAGCAGTTTATGCGCATCGTTAGGATAGGTTGTCTTAAGCTCTCTTCTTCTCTGATTATAGAAATCAAGAACAAGTTTCTGATTCTTATGCCATCCTTCAATAGTGGCTACATCTTCAACCTTATGGTTTGCCCATAATCCGTTGTCTGATCTGAATGTCGCAAGTCCGCTTTCAGCGCTTATTCCCGCGCCGGTAAGGATCACTATCTTTTTCTTATCCATATCTTTTATTTATTAAATCCTACATATTAAAACTTTCTCTTTTAAAGTCCGTCATATTAATTATCAGGAATGATATCATCCTTTTTTATTCCGGTTATGCCGCAGCTCTTAACTCTTTTATTATTCTTAATTCCTGTATTCTGAAAACTAAGGAAAGAGTCATAAAAATCATTATTCCTATAACACTTCCGCCTATTAATTTGATTAAAGAAGCGGAAAAGAAAAATGTAGAAATATACATTCCGCTTCCTGTAAGAACAGAAATCATCAATACAGGCAAAATACTTATGATCTGATCCTTATATCCGCAGGAAATCACTTTACGGGAATAGAATATTATAATTCCTGCATCAATTAAGGAATATAAAATAAGACCTATGCACATCACTTCGATGCCGAAACTTATCGTAGAAAACAGAATTATAAAAGCACATATCTTTTTTATCACCTCCGCATACAGAATATAATCCGACCTTTTTCTTACCTGAAGCATACTGTTATTGAGTCTCATCACAGGATCCCACATAAATGATATGCATAATATTCTGAGAAGCGGAACGACACCCAGCCACTTTTCGGTAAGAACGACTCTTACAAGCGGTTCGGCAAGAGCGCAAAGACCAAGCATCAAAGGGAATATTATAAAACATGACATTCTGAGATATTTTATAAAAGAACTTTCAAGCATTTTTCTGTCATCCTGCAGTGAACACTGAATAGGATATATTGCACGGATAAGGATATTCGTAATATTATTGGAAGGGAACTGAGCAAAAAGAAATGCTCTGTTATAAAAACCAAGATCAGCCGGCATAAATTTCTTACCTATAATAAGAGTATAAAGATTTACATAAACAGTATGCAGAAGTCCCGAGGCCATAAGTTTGGATCCAAATGAAAAAAGTTCCTTAAAGGATCCGTAAGAGAAAACAAACTGAGGTTTCCATTTCGCATATATCCAGAAAAGCAGAACTTTTATAAAGTTATTAAGAAGAGTCTGAGCAACAAGAGCCCATACTCCAAAGCCGGAATAAGCCATAACAAGTCCCGCAACGCCGCTTATCACCACTGCTGTAAGCGATGCCTTTGCCTGTCGCTTAAAATCAAGTTCTACAGTCAGTTTTGCCTGTTGTACTATTCCGAAAGAATTAATAATCAGAGAAAGTCCCACAACTTTGGTTATCAGTTCAAGGTCCGTCTGATTATAAAAAGAAGCAATAATCGGCGAAGAAAGATATAATGCTCCGTAAAGTATAAACGAAACTACTATATTAAAATAAAAGACAGTAGTATAATCTGCATCGGTTCTGTCTTTTTTCTGAATAAGAGCATTACCGAATCCGCAATCCGTCACCGACTGTGCAAGTGCCATAAATATATTAAGCATCGCGATAAGGGCATAATCTTCCGGAGAAAGCATTCTTGCGATCACTATCCCCAGTACGAAGCCTGCTCCCTGAACGGAAAACCGCTCGACAGCACTCCAGAATACACTTTTACCTACCTGCTTTTTTACCGACATTATTTATTTATGATTTTTCGTTTCAGATTCTTCCTGCCTTTTCCCAGAAACCGAGACCTTTATTTTTTCTAAGGTAATCAACACCTCTTATCACATTAAGATTCATAAAAAGGAAATAAAGAGGAACAAACACCGATTTCCTTTTTATCTTTTTATCTCTTAGACAATACCCTGCAAAAGCCATAAGATAAAACAGTGCCTGCATCATAAGCAAAAGATGATAAATACGTTCATCTGTTGCTATGGCAAGATATATATTAAGAGGCAAAGCCATAAAAAACAGAACCGGAGTAACGGTCCATCTCAATACGCGATGAGAAACAAATTCAAAACTAAGAATACCATGTCGGAATATATTAAACAATCCGCCAAGTCTTGATATAGACTGAAGACCTCCCGCCGCTATTCTTACTTTTCTTTTCTGCTCATTAAGCAGATCAACCGAACCGGTCTCATAGGCATAAGCCTCAGCACAATATCTGATGACAAATCCCTGCGAAGCAATATGCATAGAAAGCATAAAATCATCAAGCAAGGTATCTTCAGGCATATCTCTGTACAAAGAACTCTTTATTGCAAAAAGTTCGCCCGCTGCCCCAACCGCAGAATAAAGTCTTGAATCAAGTTCTTTCAGTTTAGACTCATATTTCCAGTAAAGGCCTTCTCCTCCCGAGGACGCCGCATCTTTATCCTTTACAAAAATCCTTTTTTCTCCTGCCACACAACCGACTCTTTTATCGGCAAAACATCCGATAAGTTCAGTAATCGCATTTTCATTAAGTATAGTATTCGCATCGGTAAAAACCACATAATCGGTATTCACCATTGTCATTCCGTGATTAAGGGCAGCTGTCTTACCTTTTCTTTCATGTGAAAAACATACACTTACTTCAGGATAACGGCTAAGTATCTCATTTGATTCATCCGTACTTCCGTCTGTCACCCACAGAACTGACAATTTTTCTTCAGGATACTTCAGTGAGCGGCAGTTTTTCATCTTTTCCTCTATTATATCCGCCTCATTATATGCTGCGATCAACAGAGTAACCGACGGTAAATCATTATCGGCTACCTCTGCAGGCAAATCAGGATAAAACCTCTCTTTAATAAAGACGAGCAAAAACAGAATCACACCATATCCTATATAAGTATAAAATATGATGAACGCAGATATCCAGAAAAGAGATTCCGTAAAAAACAACATTGCTATATTTTGGCTGTATTAATCCTTTTTTTGAAATATTATCAGACATTCTCTTTCTGTACGAATGCCGTGAATGTCTTAAGTATAAGTTTTATATCAAACAGAAATGAAAACTCATGCGCATATCTGATGTCAAGCATTTTTCGTTCTTCTGCAGATAGCCGTCCGTTTGAACCACGCTTTTCAACCTGCCATAATCCCGTAAGTCCCGAAGGACCCATAAAACGGTCGATATATTCATCTTTTGTAAGAAGCTCCGCCTCATAAAGCGGCAAAGGCCTGTTGCCCACTACCGACATATCTCCTTTCAGTATATTGAAAAGCTGAGGCAGCTCATCGATACTGTATTTTCTGATAAACCTTCCGGTACGTGTAATCCTCGGATCATTCTCCAGTTTCACAAAACTGTTATCCTGACGTATACGCTTATTATGCATGAAACGCGCTTCATCTATCATATCATCGTCGGCTATAAGCAGAGTCTCATCATTGAGATTAAGATCTTCAATTGAAATTTCCCCTTTTATCAGACGAGTGATATCCGTTCCTTCCGGCTCAGTCATATCTTCTTCCGGCTGATACTGATTTAAAGCGGAAAATTCGTTAAGACGTCTGTCTGCATCGGCATACATAGAGCGGAACTTAAGAAACCCGAAAATCCTGAAATTGGAGCCGACTCTTTTTGAAGAATATATTATTTTCCCTTTGCTTTCCATGCGGATTGCAAAAGCGGTAATGATAAATAACGGCAAAAGAAGCAGAATGGCACAAAAAGAAAAAACTATGTCGAATATCCTTTTCCATAAAGGAAGACGGAAAATCCTGATATTCTTCATTTCCACTTTCTCCGTATCCGGATGCGCCTCCCTCTCCTTTTCGAGATAAGCTATAAGACGGTTTATTTCCTCCATTGTCACTTCAGGAGAAACATAATCCCTGACACCGGCCTTAAGAAGTTTCATTCCGGTGGTTCTGTCAAAGCCGTGAGATACGGCTACGACGCAAAAACCCGGACAACTGCTTTTAAGGAATCGTATTTCCTCAATGCAATCATCGGCCGCATCTATTTCCCAGAAACATATATGATTTTTTTCAGTATAGTGTCCCGTGATATCACTCATGTCATATCGCGGATTTACTATCAGATTCCCTTCAAGTATATTTTTAAAATGAGAAATGTGAGATTCGTTCTTACCTATAAACAACAACTGTGATTTCAACCTAAAATCTTTTTTATTCTAATCTTTAATTCCAGCGGATTGAATGGCTTCACAATATAATCTTCTGCACCTTCCGACAGGAGCTTAACTCTTTCCGAAGTGCTGTCTTCTCCCGAAAGAATCACTATTGGAATAAATCTGAATAATTCATGATTCTTCATAACTCTCAGAAATTCATCTCCGCGCATCACGGGCATTCTGATATCCGAAATAACAAGATCGGGAGTATTGCCCGATTTTATCCATTCAAATCCTTTTTCACCATTATCAAACCAGGTTATATTATAATCATCCTGCATATATATTGTGATGATCTTTGCAATTGTCTCTTTATCATCAAGCACTAATATGTTCTTCTTCTCGTTTTGCATAACTTCAAAATCCCCGTCTTATACTTCTCCTTTTTGAAGGAGCATTAAATATAATAATGTGTCTATTAATTAAATAATACACTTTTATATATATTTATCCTAACCTATTTTACTGATACAAAGATAATTACATTTAAGCATAAAATTTATATCTCAAACTATTATATATGTTTCTTTAACTCAAAACAAAATTCCGAACCTTCTCCCTCAATAGTCATAAAACTGAACTCTCCGTTGTTCTTTTTTATAAAATCACGACAAAGCAGAAGTCCCAGTCCCGATCCGTCTTCATTATCGGTTCCGAAAGTCGTCACTGATATTTCATCAATAAGTTTCTGACGTATATCATCGGTCATTCCTATTCCGTGATCCTTAATGCAGAGCTTTACCGAATCGCTGTTATCTGTAACTGTAATTTCTATTTCCGTATTATGATTACTGAATTTTATGGCATTGCTGACAAGATTTCTCAACACCGTATTGATCATATCTATATCCATGTATGCCACGGCAGATGCGGGTGTCGTGACTTTTATCTCAATATCTTTTTGTTTTGCTGCAATATCGAATATCTGTTTTATTCCCAGTACGACAGGCACTATATCGCTGTTATTGAACGCTACATTAAGTTTTCCGGTAAGGCTTTTAGTCCACTTCAGAAGATTGTCGAGAAGTCCGAACAGATCTTCGGCCGTTTTATTGGCATCATTCAGCATAGTGCTCATCTCCTCGCCTATCTTATCGACCGGCAGAAGCATAGAGAGCATATTAAGTGTCATCTTAAGAGAACCCAGCGGTGAGCGCAGGTCATGTGCGATAACAGAATACATCGTATCTCTCATACGAATCGTATTCTGTAGTTTTATATTTTCTTCTTCGATGATTCTTGTCGCCTTTTTAAGAGAGAGCTGATGTTTTATCTTTATAAGAAGCTCATCTTTATTAAAAGGCTTTGATACATAGTCGTTTCCTCCGTGACGGAAACCGTTGATTATATTCTTGCTTCCCGTAAGGGCAGTGATAAAAATTATACTGATACTGTCAGTCGCAGAGTCTGATTTTAATTTGTCTGCCACTTCATATCCTCCCATATCGGGCATCATCACATCAAGAAGTATAAGGTCAGGGCGGCTTACTTTTGCAATTTCGTAAACCTCAGCTCCCTTGTTTGTCGTTTCTACAACGTATCCTTCTTTTTCAAGTATAATTTTCAATAATAAGATATTAGAGTCGATATCATCGACAACTAATATCTTAAAATCTGAAGAGTTATAATCCATTATAATTTTTAGGTTAAATAATTGAATCGAAATATTCTATTGTTTTTATCAATCCTTCATGTAATTCGATTTTAGGGCTCCAGTCAAGTTTTTCTTTTGCAAGCGAGATATCCGGCTGTCTCTGTCTCGGATCATCGCCCGGAAGAGGTAGAAATATCAGTTTAGATTTTGAATTCGTGATTTCAAGCACCTTGCTCGCAAGTTCAAGCATCGTAAATTCATTCGGATTACCAAGATTCACGGGACCGATAAACGAATTGTCGCTGCGCATCATTCTTGTCATCCCTTCGATAAGATCGTCGATATACTGAAAGCTTCTTGTCTGCTCTCCCGTTCCGAAAATCGTGATATCTTCATTCTTAAGAGCCTGAACGATAAAGTTGCTTACAACTCGTCCGTCATTAGGATTCATTCTCGGTCCGTATGTATTAAATATGCGGATGATCTTAATCTTTACACCGTTCTGACGGTGATAATCCATAAAAAGAGTTTCAGAAGCACGTTTTCCTTCATCATAACAGGATCTGATTCCTATAGGATTCACGTTACCCCAGTATGATTCAACCTGCGGATGGATTTCCGGATCACCATACACTTCGCTTGTCGATGCCTGAAGAATCTTAGCTCCCGTTCTTTTTGCAAGTCCCAGAGTATTCATTGCTCCGTATACAGATGTCTTCATCGTCTTAATCGGATTATACTGATAATGGGGCGGTGAAGCCGGGCATGCAAGATTGTATATCTCGTCTACTTCGGCATAATAAGGAGTTATTATATCATGTCTGACAAGTTCGAAATTATGATTATCCAGCAGATGACGTATATTATCCTTATTTCCCGTAAAATAATTATCCAGGCAGATCACATCATTGCCTTCTTTAAGCAATCTCTCGCATAAATGGGAACCGATAAAACCTGCTCCTCCGGTTATTAAAATTCTCTTCATATAATAGTATATTTTATTAACATAATCCCTAACCCGAATTTGTTAATCTTTGGATAATTTGCTCAAATATAATCCAAAAAAAACCATCGACTTGTTAAGTTTAAATAACATTCACAATAAGCCCGCTCAGGGGTTATACTTACAGGTAAAATTACAAACAAATTCTATATTATTAATTTTATTTTAAATTATCGGACTCTCAGAAAAGGCTTCTTATCATTAGAAAAAGTTGCACGCATATGTTTTTGGTGCAAGCGTACGGTGGCAATATGGCAACTGTACGGTGATAATATGACAACTGTACGGTGACAATATTAACACCGCTCATGTTTTTTTATCATCGTTCTCCAATATAAAAAAAGCCGCATCACAAGTATATTCTCTTATGATGCGGCATATTTATCATATCATTTACGACTTATCTCACTACTACATTATAAGTCCTGTTGTCTACAGTAACAAAATAAAGTCCTTTTGCAAGATTCATATTCTGTGGCATATTCATACCGCTAATATTTGTAATGCTGAAGTCTGTTCTTCCTTCGACTCTTATTCTTCCGTTCTCAGAATATATTCTTACAGATTCTGTCTCCTTTTCTTCCACCGAAAGGAAAATGTCATCATAAGGATATTTTGTCAATGTGAAATCGTCGGCGCTTATCCATTTACCTGTCCACAGATCAACGATAGTTCTTACTCCAAGTTTAAGAGTTCCGTCAGTAACCACAACCGGCACTCTCACAAAACTCCAGCCTTCACCAAGTTCACCATCTACGTCACCGTTTGCCGGTATCTCTCTCTTAACATCATTAGCATAGATAAAACCTCCTGCACCTGATGCTCTTGCTGCGGCAGAAAGAATATACAATCCGTTTTCCGGAAGTTCTACAATCTGATAAGCATTATAATCAAGTGCACCTGCAGTAGAATTCCAGGAGTCAAGATAACGGTTCATCTCATCATAAGTATAATGCTGTCCGGTGATAGTCTTATGCTGTCCGTTTACATTTTCAAATGTCCATCCTGATTCCGAATCTACGGTAGGATTGACGATTTTGCCGGTATAATTATATCCTGAGAAATTGTCCATGATACTAACTACATTACCAAGCAGTTGATCATGAGCATTCTTAATTTCGTCAAGAGTCGGAGATTCCAGTTCATAAATATTTCTGGCTTCCGCAATAATAGTTGTAAACCATCTGTTTTCAAGAGATTCGAACATTCTTATCGAATAGTCAAGATCAACATAATAAACAACATAAGAGTTAGCGCGCGAAAGTTTATCAAGAAGTACAACTTCCGCTTCACGTATAGCTTCTTCTTCATCGGCTACCTCTTCAGCCGCTTTTATGGCATCAGCAAGCTCCTGGGCTATGCCAGATGGTACAGAGGAAAGATCGAATTTCTTAGCGTCCTCAATAAGTTCCAGAAGAGTCTCTTTAAGAATAGAGTTGTCGGCACCGAAATAGTAAAGACGGAAGTCGTCAACACTTAACCAGCGTCCGTTGTCAGCCGTAGTTCCTCCCACTCCTATTTTCATCTCTCCGTTTTTAACAATGATATCCTGTATCTCAACACGGTTCCATCCAATTCCGAGTTCACCGTCAGTATTACCATTGTTGATTATTGGTGTCGTATATGACCTGGAATCACATTCGGCATATACATAGAAGTCGTCGCTGTTGGCACGAACAGCTGCAGTCAACATATATTTCCCTGTAGGAAGATCCTTTATATTCTGATATGCATCGTAAGTAAATCCTGAAGAATTCCATTTATCAAGATAATAGCTGTCAGGAGCTCCGGCAAAGGATTCTCCGCTTTTTATTTCTACAGTACCCCCCGACCATGCGGAAGCGGAAGTTACGGCTGCATCGTTTATATAAGATGTAAGGTCGTAATAATCATTATCATCCATAATGACAACCGGCGCAAAAGCTCCCGAAGCATCATAACTAATATTTGCTATATTTTCCGCATATATTCCGGATGAAGAAGGTGCATCTTCAAAAGTTCCGAACATAAGCATTCTGTCGAAATGACCAATCGTTTCTCCGATACGTTCGACAGTGAAATAAATATCCTTTGATTCACCATCCGTATTATAGACGAAATCAAATGTCTGATCTTTACAGTTGTATGCGGTTGATGTCTGGCTCCAGCTATATTCCGCCAATGAATTATCGTTTGCGGAATAGCCTATCCTTGCCGTATATTTTCCGTATGCGTTAGAATGTGACCAGGTTCTGAACTGAACACGGTATTTATTATTTTCAGAGAATTTATCGCCGTCGATTTTCTGAAAGAAATATTTTCCTTCTCCGTCGGTATAACCGTGATGCATAAGAGCTCCCCGACCTTCAAGACCGGACAGGTTGTTCTGATAATTGGTATTTACACGCGAACGGGTACCGGTATAGAAATTCGTACATTCCCATATTGCCGGTATATATTGATTGTTTGCTTCAGCTCCTCCCTCAACAATATCTTCAAAACCGGGATTTCCGAAAAGATTTGATACGGAATATATTCCTGTCAGGTTTTCACGGCTGTCGTTTTCAGCAAATAATTCAGGGAATTCAAGAGAAGAGATAGTCTTCTGCTCAACAAACTTATTGTCACGATAGACATTAATCTTACCCTCATTGTTTGCAAATCTGTATTTTCCGGGAATTTCGATATCATATTCAATCCCGTTCAGTTCACTGTTGCAGAGTCTGACCGATGTATTTCCTTCCGATTCAAACTCAATAGTGAAATTTGAATCAAGATTGACATTAAAAAAATCCTGATTGCCTATCACCTCTTCAAGTGAGACCTTTACAGGCAGATAAGGTATGATTTCGGCGGATAAAGGACCGGCAATAAGTGCCGGCAGTAAAAGGAGTAGTTTTCTGTTTTTCATATAAAATAGATTCTGTTAATGTATGTGTTTCTGTCACCGCATCAATCCTGTTTACCGGACCGCGGTTTATGGCTCGTTTATAATGTAAAGATAATTTTTATAATTTTTTTTACAATATATGATGTATTAATGAATTTATTTAAGTGTTTTTTGAACCGTTATGTGAAATAATGGACATTAATATCAGTTATCGGCACATCTATTGACGAGATAATGCACATAATGATTCGTTTTTTACAGCAAAAAAAGAGGCGACATCCTGTCGGAAAAATTCCGGTGCAGGTTATCGCCTCTTGTGAATATATTCATATGTCTTTTATCTCATCCCGTGAGTTGATATTTCAGGAATAAAGATTTTTCTTTTAAAACTTCTGCCCAGAAAAAGAGCAGCCGTGATTCTGTTTCTTTTCATTGTCTCCTCAAGAAATATCGAAAGAAGGATTGCAAAAAGGAAAGAGACCGCAAATACGACTGTTGATTCGGTAATACCGAATCTGTTGAGTATTATCCTTCCTCCTGCCGTACCGAAAGCGTGAAAAAGATAGAGAGAGTAAGAGTATGAAGCTATCTTATTCAGTTTTGAAGTACTGAAAGAAAGGCTCATCAGCATGCATACGCTGATTATTCCTATAGGAACTTTCAGATAAAGACGGCTGTATAAAGGAAAACTTTCCGGATTGAAGAAATATATCTGCTGAAGAATAATTCCTGTAATAAAGCCTGCCGCATATATCCTTAATGCCTGTTTGCCACAAAGCAAAGTTCTGAAGCGCTGAAGAGCTATGCCCATAACAAAGAACGGAGCAAGATAACAGGCTCCTTTAAAAGCGAAAACGTTGGGAACATTATCCGGTATGATATTAAGAACCTGAGCATAACAGAGCACAAGGGAAAATATAAATACCGAAATGCATTTTCTTATATCTGACATCATTCCATGACTGTCGGCCAGAGCAAATAAAGAGAATATAAGAAACAACGCAGGCAGATACCAGTATACACTGTTAGGAAAAATAAATATTCTCCACAGATCGCCCAGATCGGAATCAGTATTGGTATTTGGTATGATACACTGGATTATAAAGTAGCTCCCTCCGACAAAAATCATCGGAAAAAGCAGCCTTCTTATCTTTTTTGTAATAAAAGTCCGGTATGAAGAATCACTGCCGAGAGGACGCATTGAATATACCCAACCCGAGATAACGGTGAAAAGAGGCATACGAATGTTCTCAAAAAGGCAGTACAGATATCGCCAGACTGAATTATCGGATACTTTCATTCCTCCTCCGGAATCAGATCCGATCACATGACCGGCAATGACCAGAAGTATGGCTATACCGCGTAATGTTTCTATATGATCGTTTTTCTCACGAACATTTCTGAATAATGACACTTTAAAAACTGTGATTAAAAAAGTAATTAATAAAATATGATTGATTAAGACTGTCTTCTTCTACAGAAGATACATAGTGATGCCCATATATATCATCATACCGATAATATCATTGGTAATGGTGATAAACGGACCGGTAGCAATAGCCGGATCTATTTTCAGTTTCTCAAGTGTAAGAGGTACAATAGTTCCGAATATTGACGCAAACATAACAACACAGAAAAGAGAAAGCGAAACCGACAGCGTTATTGCGTTGCTTCCCATTCTGAACCAGTTGTAGATAAATACGAGAATAGATATCATCGTAGCATTGATAAGACCTACGCTGGCTTCCTTAAGAAGCTGCATGCCGGAGTTCTTAATGTTAAGAGTACCGTTGGCCAGACCCTGAACCACGATTGCAGATGACTGTATTCCGACATTTCCTCCCGTTCCTCCGATCAGGGGAATGAAAAGTGCGATAACCGGATTCGCGGCAAGTCCGACTTCGAAGTTGCCAAGAATTATAGAGTTGCCCAGACCACCGATCATCCCTATAAGAAGCCAGGGAAGGCGGGCTCCGGTCTGCATAAGCACGTTGTCGGATGATTCCACATCCTGAGAGATACCTGATGCAAGCTGATAGTCTCGTTCGTTGATCTCTCTGACCTTATCCATGACGTCGTCTACTGTTATTCGGCCTACAAGACGGCCAATACTGTCGACTACGGGCATTGCGATAAGATTGTACTTTTCAAAGTCGTTGGCAACATCGTCGATAGGCGTATCTGTTTTAACAGCGATAGGCTCCTTCCTCATAACTTTTTTTACTTTGGAAACGGAAGGACTTGTGATCATGCTTTTAAGAGGAAATATTCCGACAAGGCGCGTATCATCATCTACAACATAAACGTTGTAAATCTCATCTATATCTTCAGCCTGCTGACGCATCTCCTTAATACACTCAGGCATACTCCAGTTCTCGTTCACAACAATCATCTCGGTACCCATAAGACCACCGGCCGTATCTTCGTCGTATTTAAGAAGATCGACAATATCACCGGCCTGTTCTATATCTTCGATATGAGAAAGAATTTCTTCCTGTTCATGTTCGTCAAGGTCACGCATCAGCTCAACGGCATCGTCGGTATCCATATTCTGAATCACATGCTGTGCGATAACTTCTTTTGAGAGATGGCTCAGAAGTTCCTTTCTGTCGTCCTCATCCATCTCTGAAAGAACGTCGGCGGCAACTTCCGGTTCTAAAAGATTGTAGATATATTCGGCTTCATCAATATTGAGCGATGAATATAAAGCAGCGATATCCGCAGGATGAAGGTCCTGCAGAAGCTCCATAAGTTTTTGTTTATCCTGAATATTTATCGCCTCGTGAATCTTGGAGATATATTCTTCATTAAATCTTATCATAACAGACGGGTAAACTAAAGTAAGAGTTGATTAAACCGCGCGCCTCGCGGTAGATTTCTTTTTGAAAAAAGGATATTCGTACAGTTTCTTACTGCACGACATAAGGAGCTACCATGTTGGTAAGCGCAATGAACTGCTCAACAGAAAGCTGTTCTGGTCTTTTGTCAAAAATAGTATCGGAGAAAATTTCACATTCTTTCCCAAGAATCGGTTTAAGAGAATTTCTCATTGTTTTTCTTCTCTGATTGAAAGCTGTTTTAACAACGCGTTTAAACAGCTTCTCGTCGCAGTCGAGTTTCTTTGTCTCGTTGCGAGTCATCTTGATAACGGCGGATTTTACTTTTGGCGGCGGATTGAATACGTTTTCATGTACAGTGAAACAATATTCGATCTTATACCATGCCTGCATAAGTACACTTAGTATTCCGTAAACTTTGCTGCCGGGACCTGCTGCCATTCTTTCGGCAACTTCTTTCTGAATCATTCCGCTGCAACACGGAATGCGGTCTTTGTAATCAAGAACTTTGAAGAAAATCTGACTGGAAATATTATACGGATAGTTGCCTATCACGCAGAATTCACCTTTGTAAAGGTCGTCAAGATTAAGTTTCAGGAAATCCGCTTCTATGATGCGGCCTTTAAGCGCAGGAAAATTTTTCTCAAGGTAGGCTACAGAATCTCTGTCAAGCTCCACAACTTTCAGGTCATGACCCTTTTCAATAAGAAACTGGGTCAATACTCCCATTCCGGGTCCTATCTCAAGAACCGGCAATGATTTATATTCTTCAAGGGTATCAGCAATACGCTCTGCTACAGAAAGATCTGTAAGGAAATGCTGCCCCAGAAATTTTTTAGGTCTTACAAAATTTGTCATTATTTATTGAGCTTGCTATTTATAATCATTCTTTTCAAAGATATCGACAATTCTATTTTATATATATTCACCTATTTTTAATATAGTCTATGAAATTGTCTATGTTAAAGCAGTATCTTTGTATATAAAATTATTTTTGCTATATAAATAACAAAGGTAATCGGAAAATTACTTTAAATAGGAAAGAATTGAAGAAAATAGTTAAAAATGCATTTAAGTTCATCATTCCCTTATGCATTGGAGGTGGTATCTTCTGGTATCTTTATAAGGGAGTAAAGATAGATGAAATACAGGAAGTATTAAGCAGCGGCGTAAAATGGGAATGGATAGGTCTTTCTCTTATTCTTGTGACTTTGAGCCATATAGTAAGAGCCTACAGATGGAGATTCCAGCTTGAAACTCTGAAAGTGGAACCGACGATGAATACTCTTGTAAATTCAATTTTCGGAAGTTACGGAGTGAATCTTATTTTTCCACGTCTTGGTGAGGTATGGAGGTGTAATTATATGTCTAAACGACAGGGGATTTCTTTTACCACGGTGTTCGGCTCCCTTGTTTCTGAGAGATTTCTTGACATGATATGTATAGCTATTATTACCGGACTGGCAATAATGATCCAATATGATTTCTTCTTATCGTTTTTCAGCTCTCATCAGACAATTGCGGATAAGTTTAACGCTCTTATCACTTCACCATGGCCTTATATCATAGCGACTATCATACTTGCTTCGGGAATAGTTTTCAGAAAGAAAATACAAAAAACGACTCTTGCCCGGAAAATCAATAATATATTCATTAAATTCATTGAAGGAATAAAGTCGATCATGCTGATGAAAAGGAAGTGGACATATCTTTTTCTGACAGTTGCGATATGGGTTCTTTATTTCTTTAATTTCTATGTCTGTCTCTTTGCTTTCGAGTTTACAAGAGATATAGGAATAAGCGGAGCTCTTACTCTTTTCGTAATGGGAAGTCTCGGTATCATCGTCCCTGTCCAGGGCGGAATGGGTCCGTGGCATTTCATGATTATCTCAACTCTCGTTCTTTTCGGCATCGGACAGACCCAGGCATCAACTTTTGCGCTTGTCGTGCATGCTTTTCAGCAAGCAATTTTGATTCTTTTAGGAATTTATACTATAATTGCAATTAATCTGGGAAACAGATTAAACAAACCGATCGAAACGAACTGATCCTTTTATAACTTGACATAAAATATCATTATGAGTAATGAGCTTTTAAATCTTAAACCGGCCAGTCTTTGGAAAAATTTCGCTGCTATTTGTGAAATACCTCATCCATCAGGCCACTCTGAAGAAATCACCGATTTCTTAGTGAACTTTGGTAAAAATCTTGGTCTTGAAACTTTTGTTGATAAAGCGGGAAATGTGATAATAAGAAAACCTGCGACAAAAGGTAAAGAGCACTGTCAGGGTGTGATACTTCAATCTCATTTCGATATGGTCCCTCAGAAAAACAGCGATACTTCGCATGATTTTGAAAAGGACTCTATCAAAACAAAGATTGTTGACGGTTGGGTGACGGCTGAAGGTACCACTCTTGGTGCCGATAACGGTATAGGAATGGCTACTGCTCTTGCCATTCTTGAAGCAAATGATATTGAACACGGTCCTGTTGAAGCTCTCTTTACTAAAGATGAAGAGACCGGTATGTTTGGTGCTCTTGATCTGAAAGCAGATGATATTAAAGGAAAAATTCTTCTTAATATGGATTCTGAAACAGAAGGAGAACTTTTCATAGGATGTGCAGGCGGAGTGAATATGAATGCTTACTTCCAGTTTAAAGAAGATCAGGGGATACCTGAAGGTGATGTGGCGATTGATATAGCTCTTACCGGTCTTAAAGGAGGTCATTCAGGTCTTGATATAGTACTTGGAAGAGGTAATGCAAATAAACTTCTTTTCCGCTTCCTTAAAATGGCAGTTACAGATTATGAAGCGCGTCTTGCTTCTGTTGATGGTGGAACTCTTAGAAATGCTATTCCGCGTGAGGCTTTTGCAACAGTAACCGTACCGGCAGAAGTAGCTGATGATTTCCTTGAAGAGATCGAAGAATACGAGCAGCTTCTTATCAATGAATTTGCGGAAATCGAAGATTCTATAAGTTTCAAAGGTAAAATCGGAGAAACACCTGCTTCACTGATTCCGGAAGAAGTACAGGATGATGTGATAAACGCTATAGTCGGTTGTTTCAATGGTGTGGTAAGAATGTCAACAGACATGCCTACTGTTGTTGAAACTTCATCAAATCTGGCGATTGTAAAATCAAGCGAAGGAATGGTTGAAGTGATTTTCCTTATCAGAAGTCTTAATGAGGAACAGAAATTCTTCCTTTCGTCTTCCCTTCAGAGCGTTTACACACTTGCCGGTGCAAGAGTGGAATTTGAAGGAAATTATCCGGGATGGGATCCTAACGTCAATTCAAATATTCTGAGCCTTATGAAAAAGGTTTATGAAGAGAAATACGGTAACGAACCGAAAGTGATGGTTATCCATGCAGGTCTTGAGTGCGGCATCATAGGTTCTAATGTTCCCGGACTTGATATGATATCTTACGGACCGACAATGCAGTTCCCTCATTCTCCGGATGAAAAAGTGAATATCGCTTCGGTTGAAAAGTTCTGGGACTTCACACTTGAAGTTTTGAAAGAAATTTGCTGATTGAAGAATACGGATATAAATAACCGTTGATTATTAAAATATAAATAAAGCGGGCAGACCTTATAGATCTGCCCGCTTTGTTTGTATAATAATACTTCGTATTTCTTTATTCTTATATTGGTGTTTATATCAGATTGAAATTGCTACTATTCTTAAATATTATCACTTATATTCTAAAGAGACTATTTTTATTACCGAATATCTCTCTTTATCTTCTGAAAAGATGTCTTATTATATTGTGATGATATATCTCTTTATAGTATTTCTTATTTATTCTGTAGATATATTTCCTTATAAATATGCCTTATTATATCCTGTAGATATATTCCGGTATGTCTTGTTATATCCTGTAGATATACTCCGGTATGTCTTGTTATATCCTGTAGATATATTTCCGTATAAGTATGTCTTGTTATATTCTGTAGATATTGTCGCTTATATCCCTTATCTTATTATTATGAGAAATCATAATGATAGTCTTATCATCATTCTTTTCTTTAAGTCGCGAAAGGATAAGATCTTCCGTCGTTTCATCAAGAGCCGAAGTCGCCTCATCAAGAAGAAGGACAGAACCGGGACGTAAAAGAGCTCTTGCAATGGCAATTCTCTGCGATTGTCCCTGAGAAACACCTGAGCCGTTTTCAGAAAGCAATGTATCAAGGCCGTTGGGAAGAGAGTAAATGAATTCGGAAGCCGACATATAAATAGCTCTTTCAATCTCTTTTTCCGTTGCCTGAGGATTTCCGAGAAGGATATTTTCCCGTATAGTCGTACCGAAAAGAGTATTTCCCTGCGGTACATATACAAAATTATTTCTTGTTGATTCTGATGCCGTCACCGACTTACCTGATTTTGTATGGATTGAAACTTTTCCGGATTTTGGTTTGATAAGCCCTAAAAGAAGGCGTATCAGCGTCGTTTTTCCGGCTCCGGAACGTCCTGTTATAAGAGATACTGATCCGGGATTAAATTTCATTGATATATTATCAAGTACAGTTTCACCTTCTTCATATCCGAAACATACATTCTCGACTTCTACAGAAAGAGACGAGCCCAGTTTAAGAGGTTTCTCAATCATTTCAAGTGCGAAACCGTTGATATCGTCAAGTCGCTCAATAGAGGTCTTCGTATTTATAATTGCGGGAATAGTACTCAGCAAATCAAGTGCAGGCGATTGTATTCTGTTTGCAAGCTGCAGAAAAGCTGTCATTGTTCCGAATGTTATGACACCGAGACTTATCTGCCATGAGCCCCATAAAAAGGCAAGAAGATATCCCGTGCCGAAACATATGGAAACAAGAAGGTTTGAAAAAGATGAGAAATTGTTTTTTCTGAATATAAATCCGAGTTTTCTTCTCTGTAGTGAATTATAATTATCGCTTTGTTTCTGCTGAAAGTCGAAAGCTTTAAGCACATTTCTGTTCAGAAAACTCTCATTAAGCATCGTACTTATTTTCCCTTCATATTCTTTTATATTATGCGTTATCTCTCTCATTCTGCGAAAATATGCTTTACTGAATACAAGAAAGCACGGTGTGATGACACAGATAGTAACAGCAAGTACAGGATTAAGAAAGTAAAGGAAAATAAATGCAGCGATAAGTTCAAATGCATTCTTTATGATGCCCGGAATAATATATACTATAAGTGATACGAAGTCGGAAATATCCGACATAACACGTGTCTGAAGATCTCCGGTTCTGAATTTCTCCGCTTCATTCCATTTACTTCTGAGAATATGATCGAAATAACGGCTGCGAAGTTTATTGACAAGTACGGAACTTATTCTTACCGAATACCATCTTGTGAAATTCTGACATAAGACCTGAAACAAAAGGATAGAAACAAGAATGACCGAATAATTGAAAAAGCTTCCTTCTGAATTTCCGGTAGCTATATCAATGACTTTTTTGGAACAGAAGACAAAGGCAAGAGATGCCGCAACTGCTATAATATCAAGTACCCACAAAGATACAAGCCTGGTTCTAAAACCGACCATGGCTTTAGAAACGGTAATTATCAGTTTTTTTATAAATCGTAATAATGAAACCATTTCTTATTTTTTCAGGGTTTTAAATTAGGATATTCTGCTTTTGCTGTTTATTTCACTCCAACTTTTTATTTTCGATATATTTCCTTATCTATTCCGGTCCTGCTTAAGTTAGATGTTCTTTACGTCAGTATGGTAATACTGTATACTTCTTTTCCAGCACCGGTTTTGCTTAAGTTAGGTGTTCTTAACGCCTGTATAATAATACTGTATACTTCCTTATCTGCTCCGGTTCTGCTTAAGTTAGGTGTTCTTAACGCCAGTATAATAATACTGTAAACTTCCTTGCCTGCTCCGGTTCTGCTTTTACTGTTTATTTCACTCTTGCTTTATAGTAAAGGAA
>CAMTON010000021.1 GCA_947074105.1 uncultured Bacteroidales bacterium | reverse complement strand
CGAACTGCTGTAAACGGTTTTGCAGACCGGTGCCTAGCCACTCGGCCAAGAGACCATAAAATAAGCTTTTGCAAAATTGGTTTTTTTAGAGGTCTCTAGCAGATTCGAACTGCTGTAAACGGTTTTGCAGACCGGTGCCTAGCCACTCGGCCAAGAGACCTTATTCCCTGTTTTGCGATTGCAAAGGTAAATAAATATTTGAAAAATGAAAATATTTAACAGCCAGATTTTGAATTTTCTGAATATCTCTTTTTTGACATACTATTGTCTGAACACTCTTTCTCTCTTATTTTCAGTTCATTCCGAAGGTTGCACCCGCAACATGAACTGCATGCAGAATTTGATTTTTTTTTCGAAATAAATAGTTTGTAGAATTTATATACTGCCAATATTATACAAATCGCAACAATTACTATTACTATTATCCATTGTAACATATTATAAAATGATATGCTTTTGGAATACTTGATTCCAAAATAGGTTTATAAAACCGGATGTTTTCCGATTATATTATTAATTAAAGTGATAGCCTGACACCGAAATTCAGATAAATACTATTATAATTATTGGAAATAAGATTTTTTCTGCTTTCAGAATTAAAAGTCGAATATTAATTGGCAGATCTGATTCAGATATTTAGAGTCAATTTCATCAAAAGAAGCCGTTTTGTCGCTGTCTACATCAAGAACGCCAACAAATTTGCCTTCGAAATAAAAAGGAACAACAATTTCTGAAAGAGATAGGGAGCTACAGGCAATATGTCCCGGGAATTTATTAACATCATCTACTATTATGGTCTGATGTTGCTCCCATGCTGCGCCGCATACACCTTTACCGAAATTAATGCGGGTACAGGCTATAGGTCCCTGAAAAGGCCCAAGTACAAGCTGATCATCTTTTAACAGATAGAACCCTACCCAGAAAAATCCAAAAGCCTCTTTCAGTACAGCTGAAATATTTGCAAGATTTGCAATAAGATCGTGCTCATGGCCAATCAGCGATTTTAGCTGAGGGATTATCTCTTTATAAACCGATTCTTTGTCTCCTTTGTCTGTAATAACTAAATTTTCAGCCATATATTAAATGTTTTAATTATTCTTTGTTTGAATTATAATATAAAGATAACTGTTATCGATTTGAAATTTAGCTATGAAATAGTGAATAGAATGATATATATAATAATATTAAATGTTTTTAATCTCATTTAAACGTTACGTTATCATAATATCAAGAATAAATAATAACAAGATTCCCATTTATCAACTCATTAAATAAGTGAAACGAAAGAGAAAAAACAGAGAATAAGCATCATGCAACCGGTTTATCTGAACTATGAGTTTATTAAAATGTTCCTTTTTAAGGAGGATAAAATATGAAAAGGTTGATTTTTAAAACTTCATTTGAATGGGTTGCTATTTTCAGAAATGAATTACCTGATATCTACAATATTATTATACAATCGCAGTCAATTTCACAATTCTGCAAAAAGATCAGTTCATATATAGATGAGCTTGAACATAATTTTACCATAGCCAGTTATGATGCATTTCTTACAATAAAAAGAATGCTGCTTTATGAAGGATCTTATGTCAAGGAATGTTCAGAGGAAGATACTATATATATAAATACATTTGAGCATTTATGGCGAGGGATAAAATATGAACCAAATTTCAATTCTCCAGCCTTTTATATCGAGATATATACTCTCTTTAAAGAGCTGTCAGATGGAAAACTTAAAGACCGGAGTGATAATGATTCCCTGATAGGACGATGGAACAGCGGTTATGAGAAAAACATCGTTTCTCAGATGAAAAGAAATAAAGATAGAATTATCCAAAATCTTATAGAAGATATATCTGCGGCATGTAATAAGAATTCAAAGTATAGTTTTTCCGATCTTGATTCTGATGCTGATAAGAAGAGAAAAGTGATTCAATGGTGGAGTGATTACAGATTTCATCTTTCGAAGGCTCTCACTCATCCTGATGATATAGACAGATATCTGGGATATACATTACCCCGTAACACAATGTTGATTTTAAGAAATGCCAAAGAAAAAGGCATTCCTTTTTTTATCACTCCGTATTATCTTTCTCTTATTGACTGTAACAAACAATATGATGACAGTACACTGCGTGATCATATTATATATTCTCAGGAATTAGTTGAGAATTTCGGGAATATTAAAGCCTGGGAAAGAGAAGATGATGTAAGAAGAATATGCCTTACCGATGTTGTGAAAAAAGAATATATTATCAATCATGCCGGTTGGATCCTGCCTGATAAGGCTCTTATTCACAGGCGTTACCCGGAAGTGGCCATACTGATACCTCCGACTCGCGGACGTGCGTGTGGAGGTCTGTGCGCTTATTGTCAGAGAATGTATGGTTTTCAGAGTGGTGTGCTGAATTTCGATTTTCAGGAATTATCCCCAAAAAAAGGATGGATTGAAAACCTTAAGGATTCTCTAAGATATTTTGAAGAAGATGCCCAGCTCAGAGATATACTTATTACAGGCGGAGATGCATTAATGAGCAATAATGAGACTCTCAATATAATATTCAATGAAGTTTATGAGATGGCAATTCGTAAAATAAAGTCAAATGATTCAAAGAATGAAAAATATGCGTCACTTCAACGCATCCGTCTCGGAACAAAACTGCCTGTTTATCTTCCTTTCAGAATAGATGACAGATTGTGTGAAATACTTTCGGAATTCAGAAAGAAAGCATTAAAGATAGGAATCACTCAGTTTTTTATTCAGACTCATTTTCAGACTCCTCTGGAACTTACACCGGATACAATAAGAGCGATAAATAAATTGAATAAGACCGGATGGACCATAACCAATCAATCTGTTTTCACAGTTTCCGCATCCCGAAAAGGACATGTTGCCAGATTAAGAAGAGAACTTAATAAATTCGGAGTAATAACATATTATACTTTTGCAGTAAAAGGATTTGAAGAAAATCAGTCTCTTCTTGTTCCCAACAGCCGCCTTGCACAGGAAAGAAATGAAGAGAAGATAAAAGGTATAGTAAATAAAGAACATGAAGAAAAACTGAAAGAAATATTTAATGAGAAAAACAAGAAGGAGATGGAATGTTTTATGAAAAAGGAAAATTTAAAGTTCCTGGCTACTGACAGAAACATTATGAACCTGCCCGGAATAGGGAAGAGCTTAAGTTTTAAAACCATCGCCCTTGACCGTTTCGGATGCAGAATACTCTCTTTTGATTATGATAAAAACAGATCTCATTCTCCTGCTATAATCTCACAGCCTCAAATAATAATAAGAGAAAGACGTTCTAATCTCTCATATCTGATGGCTTTGCACGATAAGGGAGAAGATATTGATAATTATAATTCGATATGGAACTACCGTAATTCAACTACTGAAGACCGTTTCCCGTTTTTTAATTATCCGGAACAGGAATTTGAAATAACTACAAAAATAACAAACTCGATATATGGAGAATATCCGACCTCCTGAAATATATGCTGTTTATATTCTCAAATAATGTTGTATTTTATGTATCATTATTGATATTCACTACCGTGCTTGCCGGAAAGGCAGGCAACAGGTTAGGGATACCAATCCTATTATTATATCTTATTATCGGAATAATAGCCGGTTTTTTCAGTGAGATAAAATCCTTTATCTCTCCTCATCTTGCGCAAAATCTAGGAAATGTAGCCTTGGTTATCATTCTTTTTTCAGGAGCAATGTCCACAAGATATTCCGATATCAGGAAAGTGCTTCTTCCGAGCTGTATACTTTCCACAATAGGTGTTGCCCTGACAGCTGCGATTACCGGATTTTTTATATGGCTTATAATGCATAAAAGTGATTATTCTGCATATTTCGGAATAAAAGAATCTCTTCTTCTTGCAGCTATTATGTCGTCGACCGATGCAGCCTCTGTTTTCGGTCTTCTGCGGGAACGTAATCTATCTATAAGAAAAAATACAAAATCGGTTCTTGAATTTGAATCCGGAAGCAATGATCCCATGGCATATATGCTTATGATGCTGTTGCTTCAGTCAATAGTTACTCCTGATGAATTCTCTGTAGGACATACTGTTATATTTTTTCTTAAACAGATTCTTATAGGCGGGATTTTAGGACTTGTGTTTTCTCTTATAATAATAAAGATTCTGAATGTAATTAATCTTGCAAACAGTTCTCTTTATCCCGTTATGATTCTCAGCTGTGTGTTTCTGCTCTATTCCGGAGTGTCTTTCCTTCACGGCAACGGTTTTCTTGCAGTCTATATATCTGGACTTGTGATAGGAAATAAGAAAATCATACATAAGCATAATATAGAAGATTTTAATGAAGCATTGTCATGGCTGTTTCAGATAATAATGTTCATAGCCTTAGGACTGCTAATTGATATAAAAGAAATGACATCTCTGACTGTTCCTGCCATATTTATCGGACTGTTTCTTATTTTCATTTCACGACCTGCTGCCGTGTTGCTTCTGATGCTTCCGTTCAGAAAAATAAATTTCAGAAGCAAACTCTTTATTTCCTGGATCGGGCTCCGCGGGGCATCGCCTATAATATTTGCTACATACCCATTGCTTGCAGGTCTTGATTCATCTCAGGTTTTTTTTAATATTGTATTCTTCATCACTATTCTTTCTCTCCTTTTGCAGGGAATAAGTGTTCCGTTTATGATAAATCTATTTAATCAAACGGAAAAAAATGAAGAAACTGCATCAGAATTCAATATATCCTTTCCCGATTCTATGACTAACTCAATGATGGAAGTCGAACTTACGGGAGAGAATCTTCGTGCGGGAAGTAAACTTATGAATTTGCATCTTCCGGATAAAACCCTTATTATAATGATTAAAAGAAAAGATAAATATATTGTACCTAAAGGAGACACTTTACTTAAAGAAGGGGACAAACTGCTTTTGATAGCTGATGATATGCATTCTCTTAAGCGAGCTTTGCGGATGTTCGGAGGACAAAAGGAATAGGATGCTATTTGTAATTATTTTAAATAAACATGCTCTCTTTTACATATAATCAATATTTTTTATTCATCTTTGCACAAAAATAAAAAAGGTATAAGAATATGCGTCTATCAGATCTCAAAAGCGGAGAAAAAGGTGTTATCGTTAAAGTTCTTGGACACGGTGCTTTTAGGAAAAGAGTCATTGAGATGGGATTTATTAAGGGCAAGGTAGTTACAGCAGTTATGAATGCCCCTCTTAACGATCCTATTAAATATAAGATTCTTGATTATGATGTTTCTTTAAGACGAAAAGAAGCTGAAATGATTGAGATTATGCCACTTGGAGATACTGTAAATGATATTCCAAGCAGGGAACTTTCTTCAATTGAAGCGCATCCCGACGAAGTGCGAAATCAGTATGAGCAACAAAGTAAGGTGATAAATGTCGCTCTTGTAGGAAATCCTAACTGTGGTAAGACATCGCTCTTTAATGTTGCATCCGATGCAAAGGAGCACGTCGGCAATTATAGTGGAGTTACAGTTGAAGCAAAAAAAGGAGTATTTAAATATAACGGATATACATTCAATATTTTTGATTTACCCGGTACATATTCCCTTACTGCATATTCTCCAGAAGAGAGATACGTAAGGAAACAGCTTTTTGAAGAGCTTCCCGATGTTATCATCAACGTTGTGGCAGCTTCGAACCTTGAACGTAATCTTTATCTGACCACACAGCTTATCGATATGGATATGCGTATGGTCATAGCACTTAACATGTATGATGAACTTCAGAAAAGCGGAGCTATACTGGATTATAAACAACTGGAAGTGCTTCTCGGAACACCTATAGTACCTACTGTATCAAAATATTCTAAAGGAATTGACAATCTTTTTGATACTGTAATTCAGGTTTATGAAAATAAAAATCCTATTGTCCGTCATATTCATATTAATCATGGACCTGTGGTTGAAAAAGCTATTTATAAGCTGAAAGAAGCCATTAAAAGTTCAGATCTTGAGATGAAGCAGTTTTCGCCACGTTATCTGGCAATAAAACTGCTGGAAAGAGATGCGGAAATAGAAAAGATATTGAGTAAAAACCCTGATTATCCGAAATGGGTTGAATTAAGAGACAGTCTTGACAATAATGTAGAGAAAGTCTATCAGGAAGATATTGAATCTGTAATCACTGATGCCAAATATGGTTTTATTACAGGAGCTTTAAAAGAAACATATACACCCGGGCGGCAAACAGAAAATATCATTACGCGTCATATTGATGAAGTTGTAACGGGAAAAGCCTTCGGGTTTCCTATATTTCTTCTTGTAATATGGGTTATGTTCCAGGCTACGTTTTCTCTGGGGCAGCATCCGATGGACTGGATTGAATCAATAGTAAACTTCATTTCAGGCTTATTTGAGAAATATATGCCGCCAGGACCGTTACATGATCTTATTGTCGACGGTATAATAGGAGGAGTGGGAGGTGTAATAATATTTCTTCCTAATATTATGATTCTTTATTTCTTTATCTCGTTCATGGAGGATTCCGGCTATATGGCACGTGTAGCCTTTATAATGGATAAGATAATGCACAGAATGGGACTGCACGGTAAATCTTTCATTCCGCTTGTAATGGGGTTTGGTTGTACCGTACCTTCCATCATGTCGGCGAGAACGATTGAAGACCCTAAAAGCAGACTTATAACAATGCTTATAAATCCGCTTATTTCATGTAGTGCCCGTCTGCCTATATATATACTTCTGATCGGAACGTTTTTTCCGAATCATGCTACTATAGCACTTCTTATAATCTATTCGATAGGAGTAATTCTTGCCGTACTGATGGCTAAACTGTTTCACCGGTTTATGTTTAAGGGAGAGGATACACCGTTTGTTATGGAACTTCCTCCTTACAGACTTCCTACTCTTAAGAGTACGCTGACTCACATGTGGCATAAAGCATATGCATATCTGTCTAAGATGGGAGGTATAATTCTTGTTGCTTCTGTCATTATATGGTTCTTAAGTTATTTCCCAAGAACTACAGCTCAGGACCCTGTATTTGATGAACAGATAGAGGCTCTTCAGGCCCAATACGACATTGATAAGGAAATGCCGGTCCTAAATCAGGATTCCTTACAGGACGCTCTTGAGCATGCAATAGGTCACATTGAAGCGATAAAAGAAATCAACAGACAGAAGAATTCATATATAGGGAAAATAGGTGTTTTCTTCGAACCGATATTCGAGCCGCTTGGATTTAACTGGAAAATCAATGTTGCTCTTATTTCCGGAGTCGGTGCAAAAGAGCTTATTGTAAGTACTCTTGGTGTTTTATACACCGATGATGTAGTTTATGAAGAAACAGATGACGCGTTCAACGAACAGGCTCTTTCAAGAAAACTGAAAGATATAAATCCAATGACAGGAGAGCCTAATTTTACGCCTCTTATTGCTGTCAGCTTTATTATATTCGTTCTTATTTATTTCCCTTGTATTGCAACTATTACGGCTATTACAAAGGAATCCGGCAGTATATGGTGGGGATTATTTACAATATTGTATACAACACTTCTTGCCTGGGTAACAACATTTATAGTATATCAGATATTAATTCGCATTTTTTAGAATCATAAGAATATATCCGTAACAAAAAAACGGGAAGCTGATTTCATATCAGTTTCCCGTTTTTTTTATTATGATTACCTAAAATCTAATTCTGATTTTCAGATTGAGAAGTTCGTATCATATCTTTTCATATGAATTGCATAATGTAACTCAATTTTTATTCTCTGTATATTAAGTGAAGTATTTTATACAAACGTATTATATTGGAATTTATTAGTCGCCGGACATACCTCTCTGTTATAACATTAAACAATATGCATTAAAAAAACAGGGTGATCCCAAATTAAAGGTCACCCTGTCTGCATTTATATTCAAGATCAGAATTCATAATGTGTTTAGGTAATGAGATATATAAATTGTTGTAATAATATTAAGGTGTAATAAAAAAGGTCAGGCAATTTTTAAAAAAAGTAATGTCTGAAAACTTGAATTAAATATCTGAAAACTCACCATATTAATTATAGTTTATCATATAATAAGATCTACGTTAGATGTCTCTGCAATAGGATTAGCTGCAAGTTCGTCTGCTGCCGCTTTTGCCATAATCTCCTTGCTTTCCACAATTTTAAACTTAGTGGCAGCGACAAGCAATGTCATTATCGGACTAAGAATATTGAAGAAACAAAATGGAAGATATGTCAGAGTCGCAACACCAAGCACTGACGACTGAGCCATACCACAACTGTTCCACGGTATAAGAACCGATGTCACTGTGGCTGAATCTTCAAGAGTTCGGCTTAAAAGTTCCGGACGATATCCTTTCTTCTGATAGATTGAAGAAAACATTCTGCCCGGTATAAGTATAGATATATACTGATCCCCCGTAGAGAAATTCAGGAAAAGACATGCTGCTGATGTTGATGCTACAGTTGAGAAAGTAGATTTCATCATCGATACCATCTTTCTTGTAAGAACCTCCAGCATTCCACTTGCTTCAAGAGCTCCGCCGAAACACATCGCACAGATTATAAGCCATACGGTGTTAAGCATTCCGCTCATACCCTTGGTTGAAACAAGAGAATTAAGCATTGCATCACCAGTTTCAGGAGATATAGGACCGTAAGCTGATTTTATAGCTATTACAAGCTTTTCCGAAATCGTATTAAGCGGTGTTTCATTTATCATTGAAGATATATTCGGCTGGAACACAAGAACTCCTATCAGACCTAACACTGTTCCTATGAAAAGAACGATTATTGCAGGTATTTTTCTTGCTATAAGTATCATTACTATAACAGGAATAATAAACAGAAAAGGAGTGATGTTATATTTCTGATCAATAAGATTGCTTAATTCTGCAGCATTTACATCTCCGTGAGGAGTTACAAAGAATCCATAAACAAGGAAGATGATCAGAGTTATTACAAACGACGGAACCGTAGTTATCATCATATAACGTATATGTGAAAATATATTCGTTCCTGCAGTCGTAGCTGCCATATTTGTAGTTTCTGAAAGAGGAGAGACTTTATCACCAAAATAAGCTCCCGAAATAATCGCTCCCGCTACCCAGCCTGTATCAAACCCAAGAGCCTTTCCGATTCCGATAAGACCGACACCAATAGTTGCAATTGTTGTCCATGAACTTCCGGTACAAACCGAAATTATAGCGGAAACAAGACACGCAGTGGCAAGGAATATCGTAGGGTTTATGATTTTTACCCCGTAATAAATCATTCCGGGTATAATACCGCTCATCATCCATGTACCTGCCATTGCTCCGATAAGGAGAAGTACAAGTATAGCCGGTATAGAATTCGCAATATTGCGTATAAAGCCTTTTTCAAACTTTTCCCAGCGATATTTGTATTTAATAATAGAAATTGCGCAGGTTATAGCTGATGCCAGAAGAAGAACTATCTGAATGGATCCGTCTAATGCTTCATCTCCGAAAATTGATACATTGAAGATAAGCAAAGAAACAAGCGAAATTATAGGGATCAGGGAAATTTTGAACGACGGTAAAACTTTATTGTTCATTTATTGTTATTCTCTTTTCGTTTAGGTGATTGCAAAAGTACGAAAAATGCATAAAAACAGAACATAAATTGTATATAAATTGTTTAAAATGAATATTGATGTAATAATTATACGGATATTCAAAAGCTGATGTTTTGTGTTTAAAACTGAAAATGAATATTTAAAAATAATTATTAAAACCCTGTGTCGATATTATTAAAAAAATGTGTTTTTGAATTTTTAAACAATTACTTTTGGGCAAATTTAAATTTATGGATTTTTTGCTAAAACTTAAACAATACAGACCGAGTCAATATACTCTGTATATATTGTTTCTTTTATTGATGATTTTGCCGTGTGTGGCACTTGCGATGACAGAACCCCTTAGTTTATGGGTTAAAATGGCTTCCGTATTATTACCTTTGTCACTTTATATGCTATTGCTGAATTTATTCGGAAAGCCCGGATATATATTCGTTTTCTTATTTTTCCTTCAGTTAATCAATGGTTATCAGCTTGTTTTACTCTATCTTTTTAATGAGGCTGTTGTTTCACCTGATATGTTTTTAACTATCGTTACAAGTGATTCCGGCGAATCCGGAGAGCTTATGGGACTTATCTGGCCGGTTGTTCTTCTGGCATGTGTAGTCTATTTTTCCGCTACTGTTTTTGCTGTAATTTCTATTTTCTCAAAAGCCAAACTTTCTAAAAGATGGAGGCTTAAAAGCTGCGAGATTTCAGGTTGTACAGCTCTTCTTGGTATAATTCTGCTTTTTGTAAATTCTTCTAAAGGCTTAAGTTTTTCACTTAATCATGATATTTATCCTGTAAATGCTGTGTATAATCTTTATTTTGCAGGAGATAAATATGTCAAGACACTTCATCATACTGATAATAACCGTAATTTCCGCTTTCTGGCTCAAAGAACGCCTAATCAGATGCTGACTGACAATCCGCAAAGGGAAGTATATGTTCTTATGATCGGTGAAACCTCCCGTGCGGCAAACTGGCAGCTTTACGGATATAATAAACCGACAAATCCGAATCTCTCGCAACGGAATGACATTATAGTTTTTACTGATGCTTTGACAGAAGCGAATATTACACATAAGATAGTACCTATGATATTGTCTTTCGCAAGTGCGGATAACTTTGAGGATATATACAGTTCTAAAAGTATTGTGACAGCTTTTAAGGAGGCCGGCTTCTCAACCGCTTTCATATCCAATCAGATTCCGGATAAAGCTTTTGTCGATAATTTTATGAATGAAGCCGACACCGTGATCCGTCTTTATTCCCGCGAAGATGCTAAACTACATCCGCAGGATATTCAGGCCGTAGAGCACATTGATGAGCTTCTTGACAGTACCGACGATTCTATGTTCATAGTTTTCCATTCTTACGGATCACATTTTGAATATAGTCAGAGATTTGAAGATGAGGATATATATTTTCAGCCTTATACAGCTTCATCATTCAGGATAAAAAACCGTCCGGTTCTGGAAAATGCATATGATAATTCCCTTCGCCATACAGACAGGGTTATTTCAGGCATAATAAATAGTCTGGAATCAAGAAATATCGTTTCCTCCATGCTTTATCTTTCTGATCACGGAGAAGATCTTATGGATGACGAGCGAAATATGTTCCTTCATTGTGCTCCCGTTCCGACATATTATCAGTTGCATATTCCTTTCATAATGTGGTTTTCACCTCAGTATATAACAATAAATCCTGCTATTGTAAATAACGCTTATAACAACAATACAAAAACTGCAAGTTCAAAAGCTGTTTTCCATACAATGCTTGATATAGGAATGATATCTACACCATATCAGGATCCCGGCTATTCGCTTGTTAACAGTGAATTTGTTCCTTTTGAAAGATTTTTCATTGATGAACACGATGAACCCGCATCATATCTTGATCTGGGAATGAAAGAAAGAGATCTGAGAATGATGAGAGAAAGAGGCATACAGGTCTGGTAAAAATTACATATTGAAATAAAAACAGAATTCCCCGAAGATATTGTTCTATCTTCGGGGAATTCTGTTTTTATTATCAGTCCTTTTTCGATTTTTCTTTATTAGCTTTTGCAAAAAACTTACACCATTCGGAAATCCCGCATTCGCCGCATTTCGGTTTTTTTGCCGTACATACATATCTCCCGTGTAGTATAAGCCAGTGATGAGCTGTAGGAAGAAGATCTGCAGAGATATTTTTGACAAGCTCTTTTTCTGTTTCAAGAGGTGTCTTTGAATTATTAGTCAGACCGATCCTATTTGAAATTCTGAATACATGAGTATCTACTGCCATTGCTGCCTGATTAAAGACAACTGAAGCTATTACATTTGCTGTTTTTCGCCCGACGCCCGGTAGCTTCTGAAGATGATCTCTGTCTTCGGGAACTTCTCCGTTAAAGTCGGATATAAGCATTTTTGCCATACCCGAAAGATGTTTTGATTTATTATTCGGGTAAGAAATCGATCTTATATATTCAAATATTTCCTCAACAGGAGCTTCTGCGAGTCTTGCCGGTGTGGGAAAAGCTCTGAAAAGATCGGGAGTTACCATATTCACCCTTTTATCAGTACATTGAGCCGACAGAATAACTGCAACAAGCAATTCATATGGATTATGATAATGCAGTTCCGTTTCCGGATTCGGCATGTTTTCCTTAAACCAATCTATAATGTATCTGTATCTTTCTTTTTTCAGCATAATTTAAATTTAATCAGTAACCCTTGCGTCAAAAAAGTTAATAGTTTGTCCGCTGCCATAACTCCATATCTCTTTTAATCCTGAATAAGTCGGAATTCTTCTTATATCTGTAGGTTTTCCGATAGACAGACGCACTTCGTTTTGTGTCATTCCTCTCTTTATTCTTGAAGAAACGATATATTCCCATGTCTCATCATCTATATCCTTATGTTTATTTCTTGGATTTTCAAAAGAAAACATATTTGTAAAAAGATATCTTGAAGTTCCGTAAAGAGAATTTGACAGGTTTGTATATACATAATATTGATTTCCTTTATATGTAAAATATAACCTGTACGGATTCAGATTGTTTCCCATTGTCAGATAATCTATTCTGACCGGAACAAATTTATATGTAGGCATTTTCTGTTCATCATTGAGCCATTCATTGCCAAGAATAAACATTTCACGACCTTTAAGCAGCTTATTTGCATTTTCAAGTTCTTTTACCGAAATAAAAGACGGTATGAGAGGATTATAAAGTGTATCGCTTATTTCGTGGAGATTCTTTCTCGTATTGAAAGAATAAACATTTCCTTCCGCTTCAAAAATCAGGAATATTGATGATTTGCCCAGCCAATCGGTTTTTTCAGTAAAGTTTCTGAAAGTAAAGATCTTGTTAGTATAATTGTCTACATTATTTTTAAGCGTATCAACAATAATTGTGACGTTCAATGCCGAGTCGATATATACGAACTCTTCACCCGGCGTCCATCTTGACGGTGTAAGAAGCGGAAAATTCTTATTCATATACTCGGCAACAGTCGGTTCTGCTTTGTCATTTTTCTTTGACTGGGCAAAAATAAAAGGAGCTGAGAAAAGCGAAATATAAATCAGTAACAGGGCTTTCTTAAAATTCATATATCAATATACAATAATTAATTCATACTTTGAATCAAAGATAAAAATCAAAATCATATACGGAAATATGAATTTCCTTTTTATAAGTGATTTTTATGAATAATAATTATGCATCTCAAAAAACGACTCAAGCATATTAATATAAGTGAAAAAAACATTTCCTTTGCATAATATTTTCACACATTATATGGACGCTAAAAATTTACTCTACGTTATTGAAATTATCGGAACCTTCGCTTTTGCGATAAGTGGTGTCCGACTTGCTTCGACAAAAGAATTCGATTGGTTTGGTGCTTATGTCGTCGGATTATCAACAGCTATCGGTGGTGGAACCATCAGGGACCTCCTGATAAATGTTACACCTTTCTGGATGACCGACTATATGTATCTTATCGTTACAGGGTTCGCTCTCCTTTTCGTTATTTTCTTTGGAAAATATATTATCCATATGAATAATACGATTTTTATATTTGACGCCATCGGTCTTGGGCTTTTTGTAGTCGTTGGTGTACAGAAAACCGTATTTCAGGGTTATGCTTACTGGGTTGCCATTATTATGGGAACAATAACCGGTATCGCGGGAAGTATTATAAGGGATATATTTATTAATGAAGAACCACTGGTTTTCCGAAAAGATATCTATGCTCTCACCTGTGTATTCGGAGCAATGACCTATTGTCTTCTTGACTATCTTAAAGTTAATCCTATATTCTCACCTCTTGCCTGTGCTTCTGCCATAATAGTTTTGAGAATATTATCTACTAAATATCACTGGGGATTACCGGTGTTGAAGGGAGATGTCAAACCTGTAAAAGAAACGACAGAGAAAAAGGATGAGAATAAAGATGACGAAAACGAAAAATAATTGATAATATGAAAAACAAGATCGCATTTATCACAGGAGCTACATCCGGAATCGGAGAAGCTACAGCTCTTCTTCTTGCCGCGGAAGGTTATGATATTGTAATAACCGGCAGAAGAGAAGAAAGACTTGCCGGACTTAAAGTCCGTATAGAAAATGAATATGGACGTAAGGTAAAAACATTATGTTTTGATATACGTTGTAAAGATGAAACGCTTAATGCTTTCAATTCACTTTCTGAAGACTGGAAGAGTATTGATATCCTTATAAATAATGCCGGTCTTGCTTCTGGTCTTGAACCGATTCAGGACGGAGATTTTGAAGACTGGGATAAAATGATAGATACCAATATTAAAGGTCTTCTTTATATTACAAGAATTGCCGTTCCTGAAATGATAAAGAAGAACTGCGGACATATCGTTAATATCGGATCTATTGCAGGCAAGGAGGTATATCCTAACGGCGGAGTATATTGTGCAACCAAACATGCCGTTGATGCTTTGAGCAAAGCAATGCGTATGGATCTTGTAAAATATGGCATTAAAGTGACGCAGGTATGTCCCGGTGCCGTAAAAACAGAATTCTCAAATGTCCGGTTTCACGGTGATGATGAAAGAGCAGAGAAGGTTTATGACGGATTTGTTCCGCTTACGGCAGAAGATGTTGCTTCTGTCATTAAATACGCGGTTACGCTTCCTGATCATATCTGTCTTAATGATATTCTTGTAATGCCGAAAGCTCAGGCTTCTGCCTATGTAACATATAAAGAGTAGGAGTTTGCGCACTCCTGTTTTTTCTCACAGGTTCAGATAAATAAATTTACTATACAAGCAATGAATATTTTTAAAGAACTTGGTAAAAAACATAAAGAGAACCCCAAAGCACTGGAATTTCTTAAATTCATTGGTCCCGGAATCCTTGTTACTGTAGGTTTTATAGACCCCGGAAACTGGGCAACCAATATAGAAGCGGGATCAAGTTACGGATATACATTGCTTTGGGTTGTCACTCTTTCCACCTTTATGCTCATTCTTTTGCAGCATAATGCGGCGCATCTCGGTATTGTGACCGGAAAATGCCTTGCAGAAAGTGCTACCTGTCATTTGCCGCGAAAAGCATCAAGGCCTATCCTTATAACTGCTCTTATCGCAACAATATCTACTGCTTTTGCCGAAATCATAGGAGGAGCCATCGCATTGGAGATACTCTTTGATATTCCAATGAAGATCGGTGCGGTTATAACGTTTGCGTTTGTAACTTTCTTTACTTTCTCAAATACTTATGCGCGGATAGAAAAAGTTATAATAGCATTTGTTTCTATTATCGGGTTTTCTTTCATTTTTGAAATTATAACGATTGATGTAGAGTGGGGCGAAAGTTTCAAACATGCCTTTGTGCCGGAAATTCCCAAAGGCGCACTTTTTTCAATCCTCGGAGTTATCGGTGCCGTTGTTATGCCTCATAACCTTTTTCTTCATTCTGAAATCATACAGAGCCGTCAATGGAATCTTAAGGGAAAGAATGTGGTAGAGAAACAGCTTAAATATGAGTTTTTTGATACCTTATTCAGTATGACCATAGGATGGGTCATTAATTGTGCGATGATTATCCTTGCTGCCGTAGTATTTTACAATAATAATATACAGGTTTCCGATATTGGTCAGGCCAGCGATCTCCTTACTCCTTTACTTGGTAAGATGTCTTCAATCATATTTGCCCTTGCTTTTCTTTTTGCGGGAATATCATCATCCATAACATGTGCTATGGCAGGAGGTATAGTTTTTGCAGGAATGTTTGATGAGGAATATAATATAAAGGATCTTCACTCCAAAGTAGGTGTTCTTATCTCTCTTATCCCTGCTCTTATTGTAATATTCTTTGTGAATGATGCATTTCAGGCTCTTGTTCTGTCGCAGGTCGTATTATGTTTTCAGCTTCCTTTTACTGTTATTCTTCAGCTTGTGCTTACATCAAGCCGTAAGGTTATGGGAGATTATGCTAATAAAGGATTTTCTAAAATTCTGCTATGGGCTTGCGCTATATTTATATCGATACTGAATATTATTCTTCTTATAGACTTTATTGTCTGAAAACAAAACCGATTACTTCTTTATATATTTTCAGTTAAGCATATTTTTCTTTGCACATATAGTTATAAAAAAGCTGTCCGCTTTTCATATTGTCACCGAACGATGACAATATGAAAAGCGGACAGTTGCGATATGACAAGTGTACAGTTGTACGAAAATGTATTCAGGTGATTGAAAAACAGTATTGCCGAAGCATTACTCTTCTTTTAAATATACAATGAATGTTGTAGCTCCGATTGTAACGATTGGTTCATCACTAAGCACGACACGTTCGCGATCATTTATTATTTCATGGAAAAGAAAAGTTCCGGTAAGACTCGGGAAATCGCGCAATGTATAAATATATTTTCCCTCTTTATTCTTTTTTATATTGATAATACAATGCTGACGGTCCATGCTCATATCGGAAGTAAGGATCGGGATCTGAACTTCAGTCCCTTTACTTCTTCTGCCTATGATATTGTCGCCTAAGTATAGAGGAAACTCCTGTTTGTAGCAGAACTGGTTTTCTATAATTGAAATATGGCCGCATTCTTCTTCATTCTCTCTTTTAATATCTGATGCGTCAGCTTCTTTTGTACCCATACGTACTCCGAATCTTCGTGCGCAATGAGGACAGATGAAATGGATTATTCTCCCTTTATCATATTTGGTTTCATCAAATCTTAAAAAATTATCACAACGCGGACAAACTACTTTTTTCATTTTAATTTTGGTTTTATGCTGCAAAGATAATGCTTTTATACCTTTTTCGATACTATGTGTCTGTTATGAATATATTAAAGAGAGTGATATCAGTGCGAATTCCTGTAAAAGAACATGAAATTATTGTAACTCTTCAATAGGAATGTTAGCGGGAGATTGTGATATAAGTATTACTGCGTCTATATAATCGAGTGTAGATTTTCCTTTCTTAGGAACCATGACTGTTTTATTCTTAAGAATTAAGAAATCATCATCTAAAAAAGGTGTTTTAATATTTCCCAGCGGAAAGAATGTAATGTCGGATAATGCATTTTTGCATAAAAGTTCTGAGTTAAAAATATCGGATCCTGTATAGAATCCGTCAGATTTTGTACTGAAACCTATATATTTTCCTGCTTCATTATAAGTTTTTTTCCATAAAACTTCGCTTTCTGAAAGGATACCCAGAACAGAATATATTTCGTTTGAATGATATCTTTCTTTTTTTATCAACATTCCGATAAATCCCTGATTCATATTTTCCATGTTTTCTTTTACCATGTGAAAAACACCCATACGAATAAACTGGGCCTGATTTCTGAAATTAAATATTTTATCCTGACGAACGTAGTTCTCATAAATAACTGAGTCACGGCTTTGTCCTGTCTTAGTCTGAAAAGAATTTGCCAGATCGTTCATCAGTAGATCCATCATTATATTATCTTTTACAGAATTGTTATTTCTTTCAGTATTCTTAATATGTTCATTTACGAGAATTTTAATATTGTCGCTGATATCATTTCCGGACAACAATTCAGAATGGCATAATTCAAGGATTTTATGCTGAGGATATTCCTGAGTAGTAATCTCGAGCAACAGATCTATGTAATTACCATAATCTATTAAGATATCTATACCAAAAACCTTTACCGGCATCTCTTTTGAAAGTTCGCGTAGTCTCTTCCATTTCTCATATACGGCAATTCCTTCTTCCTGAGGCACTCTATGCCCATAGTTAATTATCTGTTTTTTCAAAAGAGTGGTATCTCCTGATTCTAAATATCGATTAAAATAACAGGCAGAAGCATAGTCAATCTCCGGAAAATAGTAAAGAGAATCGTTTTTTTGTTGTAAAGATGATATCAGTGCAATTTCTGCTTCTTCGGCTTTAGAACTACCATGTATGACGGTGAATCCTACTATCGGATATTCTAATTTCCGGACTTCTTTACGTAAATCGGTACGATGATTTGTCAGATAACATTTTATATCTTCTTCTGCTTTTGTCGGAGTAAAGAACAGAATGACAAATATTAATAGCAAATTTCTCATGTTTAAATTAATTTGTTTAATTTAAACAAAAGTATAATAAATTAAATAATCGGAATGTCGATGAATAGTTTTATTTTGCTTCTGTTATTTCGCATCTTTTCTACCGGATCGGATTTTAATAAAAAACCGGATTTCACAGCATATTCAGTATTACGCTGCAAAATCCGGGATATTTATTTCCAATTAAAAGTGAGTTGTCTGTCAGAGAGTCACAAATGCTTTCTGGAGTTTAATGATCTGAGTCAGAGTGTCGCTTAAAGTTTCAAGCTGGATACCCATGTTAAGAAGCTTATCAGTAACCCCGTATTCATCTGCACAAATGATACATGCTTTCACTGTTACATCTTTCTGCATAAGATCTGTCAGTTTTTTGTTAATGTCAGGATCTTCTGCTACAAGTTTTTCGGAAGGTCCCCATAAAAGAAGCACTATATGTTGCCATTCTCTTTTTTCAATTACGTTTTCCATATATCTGAAAACTACCATCTGAGCTTCTTCCTTATCCTTTCCTGTCCAGAGAATATATAAATTATTGCCTTCCATTTTATAAATAATGTTGATTTTAATTTCGTATTATGACTTTTTTGTATAAAATAATTATATGTAAATAACGAATAAGTGTTTTATAAAGTTCATCCCGTTTTTTTACCTTAACTTTGCAATCATAAAAGAAAAAACTATAACCTATACTTTTTCTGATCGCCCGATGAGGGTGGTTATACATTGAATATGCATTTAAAAAACAACAATCCTATACATAAATCAAAACCGGAATATAATCTTAAGGACTGGCTTCCTACTACAAAAAAAGAGATGGAAATCAGAGGATGGGATTATCTGGATGTGATAATTTTTTCAGGCGACGCTTATGTCGATCATCCTTCTTTCGGAAGTGCCGTAATCGGCAGGGTGCTTGAAGCTCAGGGTTTAAGAGTGGCAATCGTGCCACAGCCTAACTGGAGGGATGACCTGAGAGATTTTAAAAAGCTTGGTAAACCGCGTCTTTTTTTCGGTATTTCTCCCGGAGCTATGGATTCGATGGTGAATCATTATACCGCAAATAAAAGATTGCGTTCAGATGACGCCTACACACCTGATGCCAAAGCCGGAATGCGCCCTGATATGCCGTCGGTGGTGTATGCAAATATCCTTAAAGAAATTTATCCCGATGTTCCCGTTGTCCTAGGCGGAATTGAAGCATCATTAAGAAGACTTTCGCATTATGATTACTGGCAGGATAAACTTTTGCCGGGAATTCTTGCGTTGAGTAAAGCCGATATTCTTATATACGGAATGGGAGAGAAGCCGATTCTTGAGATCGTGAAACGACTGCAGTCGGGCGAAAATATTTCTGAAATTAAAGATATACCGCAGACTTCCGTAAGATGCGAAAAGGAAGAATTGCCTGAGGCGGATGAAAACAATATCGTGCTTCATTCTTTTAAGGAATGTCTGAAGGATAAAAAGAAACAGTCGTTTAACTTCCGTCATATTGAAGAGGAGTCGAATAAATATCATTCCTCTACACTGTGGCAGGAAACAGATGATATGGTGATTAAGGTAAATCCTTCTTTTGAACCTATGACAGAAAAAGAGATCGATGCTTCGTTTGATCTTCCTTATACGCGACTTCCTCATCCTAAATATAAGGATAAGAGGATTCCTGCTTATGATATGATCAAATTCTCCGTAAATATGCACAGGGGCTGTTTCGGAGGATGTGCATTCTGTACAATATCGGCTCATCAGGGGAAATTCATTGCTTCAAGATCGAAAGAGTCTATTCTTAAGGAAGTAAAAGCTGTAGCTGCTTTGCCTGATTTTAAAGGCTATCTTTCAGATTTGGGAGGACCGTCGGCCAATATGTATAAGATGGGTGGTCTTAATAAGGATATATGCAGAAAATGCAAGAAACCTTCATGTCTGGATCCTGTTGTATGTCCTAATCTGAATACAGATCATACACCATTGCTTGATATATATAAAGCGGTGGATTCACTTCCTGAGATTAAAAAATCATTTATAGGAAGCGGTGTCAGATATGACCTAGTGTTGCACAGGACAAAAAATGAAGAGGTAAACAAGACAAATCAGAAATATTGCAGAGAGCTTATTATGAATCATGTTTCAGGCAGACTTAAAGTTGCTCCTGAACATACATCTGATAAGACTCTTAAGATAATGAGAAAACCTTCGTTTTCCGTATTTAAAGATTTTAAAAAGATTTTCGATGATATAAACCGTAAAGAAGGATTAAGACAACAGATAATACCTTATTTTATCTCAAGTCATCCGGGAAGTACGGAGGAAGATATGGCGGAACTTGCCGTAGAAACCAAAAAACTTGATTTCAAACTTGAACAGGTTCAGGATTTTACACCTACTCCGATGACTGTTTCGACAGAGATTTATTATTCGGGAGTTCATCCTTATACAGGGGAAAAAGTTTATACGGCGAAGACTAAAGAAGAAAAACTTCGTCAGCGTCAGTTCTTTTTCTGGTATCAGGATCCTGAAAGAAGGCAGATTGCCACGGCATTGAAAAAAATGAAAAGAGAGGATCTGCTTACTGCGCTTTATTCAGGCGCAGGAAATGCCGGATCAGGAAGAACAGGACAGGACAGAAGAGAGGCTGCTTCTGATAATAATAATCATAAAAAGGGAGTGAGCAGTCAGAAGTCAAGATACGGAGTTCCGGATAACAGACAACGTAAAGACGATCCTTATAAGCCGGGAAGAAGTGAGGCTTCAAGACGCGCAGAGCGTGAAAAAATGAATCAGAGAAAAAGACGCTAGCTTTTCCTGATTAAAAGAAAGACATTATTAACAGTTTATATTTATGATTAAAAACATTTCATCAATTATGCTTGCCTCGACTATCGCAATTGCAAATTGCACTGATGTTTCAGCTCAGAATGATGCGGAACAGAAGATTATAGGTAAGTTCAATGAGAAAATTGAATCAGGGCTTATGACGCCTGAGATTCTTCAGAGTTTCGGACGCCTTAGCGGTGTAGAGATATCTCCGGATAAGAAAAAACTGCTTTACGGTGTAAGTTATTCAAGCGTAAAGGAGGATAAAAGCAATCGTGAATTATTCGTGATGGATATTAACGGTAAAGATAACCGTCAGATTACAACGACACCTTTCAGTGAGCACAGCGCAGTTTGGTATAACGGCGGAAAACAGATTATGTATATTTCTATGGAAAGCGGTTCTCCTCAGATCTGGGTTATGGACACTGACGGAAATAACAGAACTCAGTTGTCTGATTATGATGGAGGCGTGAACGGCTTTCTTTTGTCTCCCGATCAGAAAAAACTTATGTTTTTCACTGATATAAAATACGGTGAAACGGTTCAGGATGTATTCCCTGATCTTGATAAGGCCGACGCTTCAATTCATACTGATGTAATGTATAAACATTGGGATGAGTGGGTTACTACTGTTCCGCATCCTTATATCGCTGATATTTCAAACGGGAAATTTGATGATATTGTAGATGTTATGCCGGGTGAATTCTTTGAATGTCCAATGAAACCTTTCTCTGGCGCTGAAGATTTTGCATGGAGTCCTGACGGAAAGACTCTGGCTTATACATGCCGTAAGAAGACAGGTCTTGAGTATTCTGTTTCTACAAATTCGGATATCTATCTTTATGATCTTGAGAATAAAACAACAAGAAATATTACAGAAGGTATGATGGGATATGATACTCATCCTGAGTTTTCGCCAAACGGAGAATATATCGCATGGACAAGTATGGAGCGCGACGGTTATGAGTCAGACCAGAACCGTCTGTTTATGATGAATATCAAGAACGGAGAAAAAACATATCTTTCTGAAAATTATGATAATAACGTAGATAAGTTTATCTGGGGAAAAGATGAAAAGACAATCTATTTCATTTCTGTAAATCAAGCTACGGCTCAGCTTTTTTCGATAGATACGAAAACAAAGAAATATAAGGAACTTACTCAGGGCGATCATGATTATACTTCTCTTGCTCTTGCGAACGGAGAACTTATCACTACAAGAAGATCGATGTCTGCTCCTGATGAGATTTTTGCCTATAATATTAAAAACGGAAAAGTTACACAGCTTTCTTTCGAGAATCAGCATATACTTGATCAGCTGACACTGGGTAAAGTAGAAAAAAGATGGATTAAGACAACAAGCGGTGAAGACATGCTAACATGGGTTATGCTTCCTGCAGGTTTCGATCCTGAGAAGAAATATCCGGCTCTTCTTTATTGCCAGGGAGGTCCTCAGAGTCCTGTAAGTCAGTTCTGGTCATATCGCTGGAATATTCAGATGATGGCTGCAAACGGTTATGTCGTTGTTCTTCCTAACCGTCATGGTTTACCGGGATTCGGTCAGGCATGGAATGAGCAGATCAGCGGTGATTATCCGGGACAGAATATGCAGGATTATATCTCTGCTATAAATGAGGTGAAACAGGAACCTTGGGTTGATGAAGACCGTCTTGGTGCTATCGGCGCAAGTTACGGAGGTTTCTCTGTTTACTGGCTTGCAGGTAATCACGATAAACTGTTTAAAACATTTATCGCTCATGCAGGAATCTTCAATCTTGAAGCTCAATATCTTGAGACTGAAGAGCTTTGGTTTGCAAACTGGGATTTGGGTGGTAACTTCTGGGATAAATCGAATAAGGTCGCTCAGAGAACTTATGATAATTCTCCTCATAAATTCGTTGATAAATGGGATACTCCCCTTCTTGTAATACACGGTGAAAAAGATTATCGTATTCTTGCTTCTCAGGGTATGATGGCATTTAATGCTGCTAAAATCAAAGGTATTCCTACTGAAATGCTTATTTATCCTAATGAAAACCATTGGATCACACGTCCGCAGAACAGCGTTCTATGGCAACGCGTATTTTTCAGATGGCTTGATAAATGGCTTAAGGAAGAAAATACACAGAAATAATTGTTTTGCTGTATAAAATATTGAAAAAGGTGTGTCATGATATATGGCACACCTTTTTAGATTTATGCCTCTGAGAGCAGCGAGGCATATATATTTCTTTATAAATAAAATTCTCGATATGGATCAGGTATAATCATCATTTGATAACCTGATCCATTATCTCTATTTTTTCGGGGCTGAATCCGGTATGATAACGCGTCCGTTAATCTTCTCAACAATAATATCCAAAGGTTCAACTACATTGATAGCATTGTCTGAACCGCAAATACTACTGATCCGAGTACCTTCATTATTCCCGCTAACAGAGAAAATATTTCTGACCTGAATAAGGACTTTTTCACCATTTTCTTTAGTGGCAACTATAAAATCTTGTACCATAATCTTTAGAGTTTCTATTTATACTAATAACCATAATGATAAATAAAAGTTCAGCCGGTTTTGAAAAAAGTATTTATAATTGATTACAAAAACTTTTTTATTTAACATTTATATGGACTTAATTGAAATTAAATTTTAAAAAAATAAAGAGATGTCTTTTTGTGTATATTAAAGAGGGATTAGTTAAACTAAAAATCAATAGTGGTTGTTTTACATACAGAATTAATTATTATTTCTACTATTATGATTGATAACGACAAAAAAGACGAAATCTCAAAAGACGAAATCGAAGAACGTAATGCACCAGAAAAGGAAAACTCTGAGATAAGCGAAGAGAATAAGATCAAAACCGATGATGAAGATGCAAGTCCGGGAATTAGGGAGCAGAAGAGGAGAATGAGAAATTATATCATTACTATTATTGTCATAGTATGCATAATAGTAATGTTTATATGGGGAGTAAAAGGATGTGATGCTTCATTTAATTCTTTTACACCGTAAGGGCTCGGATTTTTTTTAAAATACCATAACCCGGCAGGATTTTCTCCTGCCGGAAATACCGTTATAATATCGGTGCGTTTCCCTCCTTATGCGAATTTTGTAAGAAAATCAGAAAATATTGTTTCTGATTTAAATTTATGTGACTTCTTACAGAGGGGAAAGTGATGATTTACCTATAATAAACCACTGACATTTCATGCTCTATCTTCTTGGAATATTATTTCTTGCAGGCTATATACTTATAACAGTTGAATCTATTACGAAAGTTGATAAATCAGCTATTGCTGTCACTCTGAGCATGCTATTGTGGTTTATTCTGATGCTTTATGCCGATAAATTTCCCTTAATCTCGGATTCCGTATGGTTTAAGGAGTATTGCAGCCTGACAGAAAATTCATATAAAGCGGAATCGGATTGCAAATTTGATTTTATAAAGGATATTGTCCTGATGAAGAATCTCGGAGATGTTTCTGAGATTTTCTTTTTTCTTTTTTCGGCAATGTCGATTGTGGAAATGATAGATATAAATGGCGGTTTTACGATAATAACCGACAGGATAAATTCAGGCAATAAGCTTAAACTTCTGTGGGTTCTTACTTTTCTTGCATTCTTTCTTTCTTCTATAATTGACAATATGACTACAAGTATCGTCATGGTGTCACTTATCAATAAACTTCTGACGAACAGAAATGATATGTTGTTTTTCAGCTCAATGATAATTATTGCAGCCAACAGCGGCGGAGTGTGGTCGCCTATGGGTGATGTTACATCTATTCTTTTGTGGAGTGACGGAGCTATAAGTGCCGTAAAGATTATAAGCTTTGTTATTTTGCCCGGACTTATCTCTGTTATGGTTCCTTTATTGATAATATCATTTAAAATCAGACATAAATTAAAATCAGACAACTCTGAAGAGATATGTAATGCCTCTCAGAATTATATTCTTCCGCAAAGAAAGAATATTCCTGCCAAACCTGAAGAACTTCCTATCAATCCTGCTATTCTGGCAAACAGTGAAAAAATTACTCCTGTAAAAGACAGACGCAGACGAATAGTCTTTCTGATTCTCGGAGTATTTTCTATCGTTATGATTCCTCTTTTAAGGGAGATGACTGAGATTCCTCCTTTCGCAGATGCATTATTTATATTAGGTATTCTGTGGATTTTGACAGATCTTGTCTATATAAAAAATCCTGCTACTTTCCGGTTTTCGGACATAATACCAAGGCTTGATGTGGCTACTTTGTTCTTCTTCCTGGGGATATTGCTCTCAGTGGCTGCATTACAGGTATCCGGCGTCATGAACGGCCTTGCAGAATTTCTGAAAGAACGTTTATCCGATATCTATGTTATTAATATAATAATTGGTTTTGTTTCTTCAATAATTGACAATGTGCCTCTTGTCGCTGCGGCACTGGATCTTTATCCAATAGAAAATCCGGCTATAATGCATGCGGCAAATATGGTGGTTGATCCTAATCTCGTTCCTGACGGAAAATTCTGGTTATTGTTGAATTATTGTGCCGGAGTGGGAGGAAGCATATTTATTATTGGATCAGCTGCCGGAGTGGTAGTAATGGGAATACAGAAAATAAACTTTATATGGTACTTAAAAAATATTACTCTTTATTCGGTTTTGGGATATCTTGCAGGTTTCTTCTTTCTTGTTCTGGAGATGCATATTTTTTATAAATGAAAAAGGCGAAATAAGAACTCTTATTTCGCCTTGCGGAAGGTAGGAGATTCGAACTCCTGGTACCCTTACGAGTACGTCAGTTTAGCAAACTGGTGGTTTCAGCCACTCACCCAACCTTCCCTGACAACCGTTTTATTCCCGATTGCGTTGCAAAGAAATACATTTTTTTTAAACTATACAATAGTTTTGTTGTCTTAAGTATAAAGATTTATTCTTTATTTTTGTGTGTTACTTAATAATGAAATAGTTAGAATGGAAAAGACTACGAAAAAAAAATCGAATAAGTTGAAAATTATTTTTTTCTCCGTTGTTGCGGGACTTGTAATCCTGTTGGGAGTGTTTGTCGTATATAATAAATATGTCTTATCTTCTTTCTCCGATTACAGTTTTAGGGTTTATGTGAGACCGACAACAACTTATAATGAGATTATAGACACACTGTCTAATAATGTTACAAAGGAAAATGTCGGAAAGTTTAAAAATATCAGTAAGTTCGATAAATACGAAAATAAAATAAAGCCGGGATCTTATCTTGTTGATACCTGGATGAACGTTTTTGATGTTTACAGAAATTTATCTACCGGAAAACAGACACCGGTTAACGTTTCCTTTAATAATATAAGGACAATAGATAATTTCTCTAAAAAAGTATCTTCACAGCTGATGTTTGAAAATGAAGATTTGATTAAAGCGTTAAATTCTCAGGCCATTCAGGAAAAATACGGATTCACAAAAGAAGAGTTCGTTTCTATGTTCCTTCCTGATACTTATCAGTTTTACTGGACTGTGTCCGTAGATGATTTTCTAAACAGGATGAAGCGTGAATATGATAAGTTCTGGAATGAGGAGCGAGTAAAAAAAGCGGAAAACCTTGGACTTACACCGACTCAGGTATCAACTATAGCTTCAATAGCTGAAGAAGAAACAAATAATGTAAAGGAAAGAGGAGTTGTGGGCAGATTATATATGAACCGCGTTCAGAAAAATATGCCACTTCAGGCTGACCCGACAGTTAAGTTTGCACTACAGGATTTTTCTCTAAGAAGAATTAAAAATGAGCATCTGAAGGTAAACTCTCCTTATAATACTTATAAGAATCCGGGATTACCTCCGGGACCGATAAAAATACCTTCAAAAACAACTATCGACAGTATTCTCGACAGTGAGCCCCACGATTTCATATATATGTGCGCAAAAGAAGATTTTTCGGGATTACATAATTTTGCGGTAACATATAAAGAGCATATGCAGAATGCTGCTAAATATAGAAATGCTTTGAATAAAAGGAAGATTTATTAATAATCAGTTAACGTGAAAATATAACATAATACTTTCTATGCATTTATAGGAATCATTTAATATCTCATCATTATTTTTTAGAAATGACGAAATATTAAATGATTCTTTTTTATACGTGATTGTATAAAAGAAATTAGATAATCTAAATTATTTATATTCTTTAACCTAAAATACTGGAATAAAATATGTTAAATAACCTTTGAAATCTCTATATATATTCATAATAAATTTTTATTATTATAAAGCTTTGATATAATTATTTGATTTAATCTTTAAATTATTAAATTTGAGCTCTATAAAAAGAAATGATTTTTGTAATAATAAAGATTAAAATATGAAAAAGGTATTTGTCTATTCATGTGCTTTAGGATTGATGTTCAGTTTTGCTTCATGTAAATCTAAACAAAGTGCTTATAAGTCAGCTTATGAAAAAGCAAAAGAGGTGTCTACATCGCAGGCTGTTGAAGAAATCGAAGCAGAACCGGTAATGACAACTCCTACTGCAAAGCATTCAGGAGCAGCCGTACAGGTCGAAAGAGTTTATGCCGTAAATTCTTCAGACGAAAATAATTTGAAAGAATATAATGTTATTGTAGGAAGTTTTATCAATAAAACAAATGCAACGGCATTAATGAATGAAATGAGAGAAAAAGGATATAATGCATTCCTTGCTTTAAATGACAGAGATATGTATCGTGTCATCGTTGCCAGTTATCCGGATAAGGGAGAGGCTGTAGAGGAAAGAGACCGCATAAAATCGAAATATACTCCAAGATTTCAGGATGCCTGGATTTTGCAGCAGGCAAAATAATAAAAGGTAATTTATAACTTATAATATAAATCCATTTCAATGTCTTTACCGACAATTGAAATGGATTTGTTGTTTTATAGTATTTGATTTTTGTTTTATACAGGTCTTTTATTCCCTCCTTTATACTGGCAAATCAAGACTTAATTCTTCATAACAACTTTATTTCCGGAAATATAATATGTTTTTATTTGTAAGATGTTGTAATACAGTGATTAAGGAAAATTTAAGATAGTATTAATAATTATATACAAAAGAAAACAGAATCTTTTATAAATAAAATATGTAAATTTATTTTAAGTTTAAGATGAGCGATTGTTGATTAAAGACAATAATTATAAAATAAATATAGTATAGTTTATAACTCTTGTATCAGCAGTCCCTGTCTTATTTTTCGTTTTTATTGACCTGAATGATAATGTTTTAACCTGCAACATTAAAAAAGACATGAAAAGAATTTTGTTACTGCTATTAATTAATATGCTTATAATTAATATTTTTGCCGGCCATAAAAATGAAATAATAATTGTAGCATATAAAAATAATTGTCCGCCCCTTGAATTTATTAATCAGAAAGGTGAATTTGACGGTTTTTCAGTTGAGATTACAAGACTTATAATGGCTAACCTTGCTATTGATTATTCTGAAAGCATAATTCCGGCAGATGACTCTACAGATATTAAAGATAAGGATCAGATTGTATTATTTCCTTCAATTTTAATTTCAAAAGAAAGAATTCCAAAGTTTTTCTATAGTATTCCTCATTGCAATGTAACATTTGATATGGTGTGCCGTAAGGATGAAAATTATTCAAAGATTGAGGATCTTGCAGAAAAAAAAATCATAGTTCAGAAGGAAGGCTTATCTCATCAGGCATTAGATAAGATGGGAGATAAATATTCAGATAATTTACTTCCAGTTAATGATATGGAGTTCGGCCTGAAAATCCTAAGCAGCGGCATAGGAAACGGTGCTCTTTTTGCAGGCCTTAATGCCAGAGGACTGATATTTAATCTTGGTATTGATAATCTTAATATATATGATGCAGGACTTACATCTCAGGAATTCGCATTTGCTTCTGAAAATAAAGAACTTATCAGAAAAATAGATAATGAGATAATAAATCTGAAATCGACCGGACAGTATGATAAAATTTATTATAAATGGTTCGGTAAGAAAAAACAAACTGAAAATCTTGTATATCTGTATTGGCTTATAGGTATAATATTTATTATAACATTATCATCGGTTATTGTATCATACATACTTAAGATTAAGGTGAATAAGGCTGTTTCTGAAATTTCATTTCTAAATAAGTCTCTCAATATGATGAATAGAAAAGCTAATATTGAGATTTTTATGTACGATGTGGAAAAAGGGAAAATTTCAATTCTGAGAAACGGAAAATATCATGCTACCGATATCGATATTAATAATATAAATGATAATGTACATCCTGAAGATAAAGAGAAATATCTTGCAGATTATTTTTCCCGGAAAAAGATTATTAATGATGAAGTAATATTAAATCTCCGTTTGTTTGAGCCATATAAAAACAAATATTGTTTTTATGAAATTGTGCTTCTTCCTATATTTTCAAGAAAGGAAGGAGGAAGACCAAAGAAATATCTTTTTACCAAGCGTGATGAAACTGAGCAGAAAGAGTTGATTGAGAGTCAGGAAGAGCTTATTACAAGATTTAATATAGCTCTTAATTCGGGAAAACTATTACGCTGGGAATATGATATTGAAGAGCAGATAAGCAAAGTCATTGACGTAAATAATAAAGAATATTCTTTTACCGGGCATGAAGGAATTGACCGAATTCATTCTGAGGATCGAGAAACTTTCATAATGTTTATGACCCAGCTTAAATCGGGAAATAAAGATGTCGCTTCAATTGAAGTGAAAATAAAAGAAATGGGAGAGGAAAATTTTAAACCTTATGAAATAACTGCAAAGATTCGCTTTGATGAAGATCGTAAACCTATTGCTTTATACGGAATATGGAGAGATATTTCCGAAATCGATAATTATAAAGCCCAGCTTAAGGAAAAAATTGTTCAGCTTAAGAAGGCTAATGCAGAGCTGGCTGTAAGAAATAAAGATATTGCAGAGAGTGAAGAACGATTGAAAGTCATATTGAAGAAATTGCCGGTTCCGATATACATGAAAGATCCTGAAACTAGAAAACATATTTATCTTAATGATGCTGCTGTTAGTGTGTTTGATGCAACGGTAGACACCAGATCTAAAGATTTTATCAATGCTGAAGAAGCGATTAAGCAAGAGGAAGTAGATGATTATGTCGTAATGACAGGAGAGGAATATACGGCCAACGAAAAGATTACATTACGTAATGGTGTTCTTATGGACACTTACGTAAAGAAGATCTTAATTGATCATAAAGGAAAAAAACAGATTCTTGTTGTAAGAATGGATCTGACAGAACAACGTTTAGCTCAGATTGCAAAAAAAATACTTACTACTTCTATTGCTGCATTAAATGCTTATTCATGGTATTTTGACACCCGTTCTAACAGAATTTATTATTCTGATAAATATATTGATGATAAAAGAATACTGGTTGATCTCAATACTTTTGAAAAGTTTATTGAAATATTGCATCCTGATGATGTCGAAAATTATAATGATTTTGTCCATAAATTAAAATCATATGATTCCGGAGTTGAAATAATGAGTTTCCGAGTAGATATGGTCGGCGATGGTAATTATCAATGGTGGGAAAGCCGTGCAATGATAGAAACTATTACCGGAGAAAATGAAACTTATAAATTAATCTACGGAATAGATATAAACATTGATGATCAGAAACAGAATGAAATGAAGCTTCGTAAAAGTGCTGAGCTGCTGACTTCGCTTAACCGACAAAATGAACTTATTCTGAATAATATGTCATCCGCTTTAGTTTATATTGATCCGGATTTTAATATTCAGTGGAGTAATACGCATCAGGTTTTCAAAGATAAAAGAACAAATCCTTATAAAGTAGGATGTAAATGTTACTCATACTTCAAAAGAAACGAACCTTGCGATAACTGTCCCGTAGCGAAAGCTCTTAAACAGAGAGCTGTCGTTAAAGAAGAGCTTGTAACAAGTGATAACCGTGCATGGGATGTTGTTGCTATGCCTGTTTTTTCTGAAGACGGATCAAATATAGAAGGAGTAGTATATAAGCTTGATAATATAACAATGAGGAAGAAGCTTATAGAAGATCTTAAACAGGCTAAACATAAATCTGACAAACTGAACCTTGAACTTTCCAGTATCAATGAACTTATGTTTGCTATTCTGAATCAGATTCCCAGCTGTCTTTTTGTTAAGGATATAAGAAATGATTTCAAATATATTCTTGCAAATAATTCTTTCTGTAAATATGTTGTCGGTAAAACCCGAAAAGAGATAATCGGTTATACCGATTATGAAATATTCAGAGAAAAAGGTTATGCCGAAAAGTTCCGGACAGATGATATTAATACAAGACGGCAGAGTATAAATGAAGTATATAACTGCGGTGAAGAAAAGATCAACCTTAATGGTGAGGAAAGGATTTTCCAGGTAAGAAAACTTGCAGTAAGACTTTCTAATAATAAAGAATACGTCATCGGACAGGCTACAGATATTACTGAAATAAAAGAAATAAACAGTAATCTTATTATTGCAAAAGAAAAAGCTGAAGTATCAGAACGTCTTAAGATGGCATTTCTTGCAAATATGAGTCATGAAATTCGTACTCCGCTAAATGCGATAGTCGGTTTTTCAGAACTTATGAAGTTTGCTGAAACTGAGACTGAAAAAGAAGAATATATGAAACTTATTGATGATAATAATGAATTATTGCTTCGTCTTATAAGTGACATACTGGATATTTCAAAAATAGAATCAGGATCTATTGAAATAAAACCTGTGACTTTTGATATTGTCGAGGCGTTTAATGATGTATATATGACTCACAAATCAAGGTTTAAAAATAATAATGTTGAGTTTGAAAAGATCTGTAATGCAAAAAAATATCTTGTGACTCTTGATCGCAACAGAGTATTCCAGGTGCTTGCAAATTATATAATGAATGCTATTAAATATACAACGGAAGGAAAAATCACTATCGGGATGGAAACTGATAAATCGGGAGTGAAAATCTGGGTTAAAGATACCGGTATTGGTATCAGCAAAGAAAATCAACATCTGGTTTTTCATCGCTTTGAAAAGTTTGATGAATTTGCACAGGGTACAGGACTGGGACTTGCAATTTCAAAGGCTATAACAGAGACTATGAACGGTAATGTGGGATTCACATCTGAGAAAAATGTAGGTTCAACATTCTGGGCATGGTTTCCCAATACGTCGAAAGAGGATATCTCCGATAATAAAGAAAATGAAGTTGAAAGAATAAAAACTATGTTTCTGTAATTTGCGACTTTGATAATCTCTGTTAATAGTGACAGAAAAAAGAATAACGAAGCGAGCTTTGAATGCCGGTTTATCATATCTTTCGGGTATTGGCAACAGCATAAATATCCTGATTATGAAATATCAAAAAAGTTCTCAAGGTTATCCAGGATGAGATATTTACAAACTAAAAAACAATCCCGTTTTCATAACGATATATGAAAACGGGATTGTCTTATTTATGATAAATCTTATAAGTATTTCCAAATCAGGAGATAAAAGGAAGTGAAGATATTCTTTATAAGATTCTTTTAAGCATAGTTCTGATGTAAAAAAGGATCTGTCTTATAATACCTAATTATAACTCCCGGATATTTTATTTTTACAGATTAAACAGATGTTCTATCAATATCTTGACTCCTATGGCTATAAGAATAAGACCTCCTATAAGCTCGATATTCAGCCACTTGATATTTCCGAATTTTGTACCGATGTATAAACCGAAGATGCTGAAAATCAATGTGGTGGCAGTGATTGCAACAGTCGGTATAATGATTGGAGTCTGTAAAAAAGCAAAACTTATACCTACTGCAAGAGCATCGATACTTGTTGCGAATCCAAGAAGAAATACCTTTTTGTTTGATAAGGAACTTATTTCCGATTCTTCATTCTTGAATGATTCATGAATCATCTTAATACCCAGATATACAAGAAGTACAAAAGCTATCCAATGATCTATTGACGAAATCAGATCGCTGAATTTAATCCCCAGGATCCATCCCGTCGCAGTGAAAAGACCCTGAAAAAGAGCAAGTATTATACTGATTTTAAGGACTTCGCCTAACTGAAACTTTTTTAGAAATATTCCGCTTGATATACTTACAGAAAATGAGTCCATAGACAGTCCTATAGCTATCATAAGCAAAGTAAGGAAATTCATAGGTGGTTATTTTAGCTTTAAATTAAATTAGAACAAGATAAGTGATGTTTATTTTCAAACGCCTGCAAAGATAACTATCTTTGTAATATGGAAAAAAAAGATTTTATAAATAAGACATTATCCGTATTAGGATTTACAGAGTTAAATAAAATGCAGCTTTCATCTATAGATGAATTTGCACGTGATAATGACTATATCTTGCTTTCTGCTACGGGATCAGGAAAGACACTTGCTTTTCTTTTGCCTCTTTGCGAGAAATTAAATGAAGAAAAACTAAAGGACTCCGAATCAAAAAAAGGCGCTCTTATTATTGCTCCCGCAAGAGAGCTGGCCTTACAGATTCAAAGTGTAATGACATCTTTGAAAAGCGGACTTACAAGTGTTTGTTGTTACGGAGGTAATGATATATCTAAAGAAAGACTTCAGCTTGCTAATCTTCCTGATATAATAATCGCTACTCCCGGAAGGCTTCTTGATCATATGGAAAACAGCGATCTTGATACTTCAAGAATAGAATATCTTATACTTGATGAATTTGATAAATCTCTAGAATTCGGATTCACAGAAGAGATGGAAAAAATCATTTCAAAACTTTCCGGACTTAAAAAAACAGTTCTTACATCTGCTACCCAAGCTATTGATGTACCGGAATATCTGAAATTAAACAATTGTCAAACAATTGATTTCATTAAGGAAACTCAGAATAAAGGTGCGATATCGATCAACAAAGTATGCTCACCGGTGGCCGACAAACTTCAGTCTCTTTATGAACTTATTTGCACAATAGGAGAAGGACAGAAAATAGTTTTCTGTAATTATAGAGAAAGCGTTGAAAGAATAGCATCTTTCCTTAAGAAAAAGAATGTAGAGGTCGTTGCCTTTCATGGCGGTCTGGAACAGATTATACGAGAGAAATCAATAGCGAAATTCAGAAACCATAGTGTTGAGGTTCTAGTCTCTACTGACCTTGCGGCTCGCGGACTTGACATTGATGATATTAATCATATTATTCATTATCATATTCCGGCTGAAGAAGAGACCTATGTACATCGTAACGGAAGAACTGCGAGAATGAATAAAACAGGTAATTCATACCTTATTCTTGGTCCTGAAGAATATATGCCTTCATATATATCTGAGGATGTGCCTTTTTTTAAAATACCGGAAGAGCTTCCTGCTCCGACAAAATCAAAATGGGCTACACTATATATAGGAAAAGGGAAAAAAGATAAAATAAGCAAAGGAGATATAGTTGGTTTCTTTATAAAGCAGGGAGGCCTTAAAGGTGATGATCTTGGGGCTATAGAAATAAAAGACCAGCATAGTTTTGTAGCTGTAAGCCGTAAAGAAGAAGACCGTCTGCTTAAAAATCTTAAAGGACTTAAGATGAAAAACATGAAAGTCCTTATAGAAAAAGCCAGATAAATACCTGTCATTACATATCTGAGATTTTATACAAGTAAGAATTTAATTAATAAATACTCAATAATGAAAGTCTGTATCGCTGAAAAGCCAAGCGTTGCCAAAGAAATAGCTATGATATTAGGCGCAAAAAGCAGAAAAGACGGCTACTTCGAAGGTAACGGGTATCAGGTTACCTGGACTTTTGGGCATCTTTGTACCCTTAAGGAGCCTCATGAATATACTCCTGTCTGGAAAAGCTGGAGAGCAGACCTGCTTCCTATGATTCCCCCGCGATTCGGAATAAAACTTATTGACGATAACGGGATAAAGAAACAGTTTTCAGTTATAGAATCTCTTTTTCAAAAAGCTGATGCTGTGATAAACTGCGGTGATGCCGGCCAGGAAGGAGAGCTTATTCAAAGATGGGTTATGCAGAAAGCGCAGGTCAAATGCCCTGTATTCCGTTTGTGGATATCATCTCTTACTGATGAATCCATAAAAGAAGGATTTTCAAAACTTCAGCCTCAGTCCAATTTTACAAGTCTTTATGAAGCAGGACTCTCAAGAGCTATCGGTGACTGGCTCCTTGGGATGAATGCCACACGTCTTTATACTTTGAAATACGGACAAAACAAACAGGTGCTTTCTATAGGACGAGTGCAGACTCCTACGCTTGCTCTTATAGTGAAGCGCCAGAAAGAGATTGACAATTTTGAGCCGAAACAGTATTTTGAACTTAAAACTCTATACAGGGATACGGTTTTCAATGCTACAAAAGGAAAATTTGATGACAGGGAGTCCGGAGAAGCCTTTCTGAATCAGATTACAGACTCTCTGCTTACCATAACTTCTGTTACAAAGAAAGACGGAAAGGAATTTGCGCCAAAACTATATGACCTGACTTCTCTTCAGGTTGACTGTAACCGCAAATTCGGTTTCTCAGCAGATGATACTCTTAAGATCATTCAATCTTTATATGAGAAAAAGGTAACAACATATCCGCGTGTCGATACAACATATCTGAGTGATGATATCTATCCTAAATGTCCCGCGATTATGACAGCGCTGACAGGATATGAAGAGTTTACATCAAAACTTCCTTCAAAACTGCCGAAAACTAAACGCGTATTCGACAACTCGAAAGTAACGGATCACCATGCGATAATACCGACAAATGTTAAGGCCGGACACCTTTCTGATATGGAAAGAAAAGTGTATGATCTTGTAGTACGCAGATTTATTGCAGCCTTTTATCCTGACTGTAATTTTGCCACTACAACAGTTATGGCTGATGTAAATAAAATTGAATTTAAGACAACCGGAAAGCAGATCATTAATCCCGGCTGGCGAGTTCTCTATATGCGAAACAACAGTCAGGCTAATGATTATGCCGACAACGGTGACGGTGAAAAGAAAGAGGAAGATGAAGAAAAGACTCTGCCTGAATTTAAGGTAGGGGAGAGCGGACCGCATAAGCCTTCACTTCAGGAAAAATGGACACAGCCTCCGAAGTTCTATACCGAAGCCACATTGTTGAGAGCAATGGAAACCGCAGGTAAAACTGTTGAAGATGACGCCTTGAGAGATGCCCTTAAAGAAAATGGAATAGGTCGTCCTTCAACCCGAGCCGCAATTATAGAAACTCTTTTCAAAAGAAAGTATGTCAAGAAAGAACGTAAGAATCTTGTGGCCACTTCTACAGGGATGGAACTTATCGACACTATAGAGGAAGAGCTGCTTAAATCTGCTGAACTTACAGGGATATGGGAGAATAAACTTCGAAAAATCGAGAAAGGTGAATATAAAGCATCTGATTTTATTACAGAACTAAAAAGTATGCTTATCGGTATCGTGAATAATGTAAAAAACGATAATTCGAATAAGCAGATCTCAGCTCAGCAGGAAGATATCAAATCAGTTCTTAAAAAGAAATCCAAAGAGAATAAATCAAAAAAAGAAGTTACTTCTGCAAGAAAATCAGCTTCAAAGGAAAGTTCTGTCAGGACTCCCTCTATAAAGGAAGAACTTGAGAAAAAGGCATCCGAAAAGAAGGGTGTAACGGAAGCCGGAATCAAATGCCCTCAATGCGGAATAGGGACCGTAATAAAAGGAAAAGCAGCCTTCGGATGCAGCAGATGGAAAGAAGGATGCGGGTTCAGAGAGCCTTTTAAGAGCTGACAATACTTTTTTGTAAAAGGCGTACACTTTTCATATGACAACCGTGCAATGACAATATTGTCATCGTACGGTTGCAATATTAACACTGTACAGTTGTTTCAAAAAGCTAGCGTAATAATATATAATGACAAACCCCACATTAAAGAATAACACTTCTTAATGTGGGGTTTGTCATTATATTTAAAGATACAGATTCTATATTATCATAAATCAGGTATATATAATCTGATTAGAAATTTATGATTTTATAAGTCTTATCGGCTTTTACATAATATATGCCTTTTTCAGCTTTTATCCGGATATCTTTTTCATTTGAAATGCTGTGTAACAGTTGTCCCACAGAAGAATATATATATACTGGAAGATTGTCATTGTTTTCTATAAATATCGTTCCTTCAGAACAGTAAATCTTAATTTCATCGATATCTCTGTTGCTTAATGAAGTTCCCGCGTTGTCTATATTGTTGAAATTTCTGAAATTAAAAGTTATAACTCCGTTGGTTTCTGTGATTTCGGTAACCGGTCTGTCTATTACATAACCACTGAGAAATTCCGATTTTGGAGAACTGCTGTCAGTGAATGATCGGTTTTCTGTTTTTCCCGGATATGTATCACATATAAGACTGTTATAGAATTCGCTCCAGTTGTCTTTAAAACCATTCCACTCATAATCCAGAAGTTCATTGTCAGCCGGCATTATTTGTACATTCTGTTTTCCTAAAGTATTATTGACAATATTCTGATCCCATTTATACTTGTTATAATTAATTCTTGTTATCAGCATACCGGAAGCCGGAAGATAGGCATCCCAGCCGTAGAGCTGTCTGTTTTCAAAAATAAAATATTCACTGGACGAAATGTCGGAATAAAGAATAGCCGCTTCATTATATTCCTGAAGATCTCTTAATGCGATATGTGCAGGATTTTCAAGTTTAATCGGATCAAGCCATCCCAGAAATGTACGTTCATATGCAGAATAAGAACATGGAGTTCTTCCATTATTAAGATAGCATCCGCTATCCATGATGTCCCAGTAAGAAAGTCCGAAATTTCCTCCATACTCAGTATCGTAAAAATCAGGTAATCCCAGAATGTGACTCAACTCATGACAAACAGTTCCGATGCCGTCAAGATTGCTTCCACTTCCTCCGCTCAGTTCGCTTGAACATGCATAATCACCAATAAGAGTATTGTTGAAGACAATATTAAAATGCTCGATATTCGAAGCATGAGGCCAGATTTCATCTTCATTTGCAGATTGTGCCTCACCGTATCCTGCATATATTATGTATACGAAATCAAGCAGGCCGTCATTGTCATTATCATATAAAGAGAAATCTATTTCACCGGCTGCCAGATTACAGGCATCCGCAACCATTCTTTCAGGACGTACATCATAGCCAAGTCGGTCGTTTTTTCCATAATAAGACATTGTATTAGATAGTTTCAAAGGACCTACAATATCGTATTGTGGAGTGAAAACTCCTGAAGACTGATCTTCAAAATATTCACTTACCGATCCGGACGCTCCCTGATAATCGAATCCTTTCTTATTAAACATCTGTCTGAATATCTCTTTCGTATGCGAAGATTTAAAACTCTTATCCGAAAACTCGACAAGCAATACAAGATATCTGGAATCTGAGTATTCAGCGGAAGATGATCTTGTTGTTGCTTCAACAGTTTTAGATGAGATCGGATTTTTAACTTTCAGTTGATTCTGTTTTGAACGTGAATTCTCAGAAAAGAATGTAGAAATAGCTTTTTTCTGAGATATGGCAAATTCAGATTCCTCATCTGTTCTTTTATTGGGATTTGCGGCAAGATACGGACTACATATTATTTCATTATTAATAGTATCTACCATTGAATAATAATAATCGCCATTTTCACTTTTAGTAACAAGAATTGAGTCGGTAGTAAGCCTTAATTTTCGGAATTCATCGCCTGCAAGTAATAAATTAAGGGTGTCACCGGTAGGTTGAATGTATTTAATTAAGGTATTTCTTTTGGCCGGAATTGAAAAAGAACTGGAAATGAATCCTAAAGAAATAAGCAAAGTGATAAAATATTTCATTTTTTTTCAAATAGATTAAGTTTTTTGATGTGCAAATGTAATTAAGATATTATATTTGTGAATATTTTTGAAAAAAATAATGTCGAATATTTTATAGAATGCCGTTTAGAAGACTTTGTCTAAATAAAACAATCATTGAATAAAAGGTGTAAAAAAGTTTTTCTAGGAATTATAATATTATTAACTTTGTTTTAATTATGCGGATTTTAGTGTAAATTATGTTTAAAAAATGGAGGATAAAAGTTTGTTTGTTGTAAAGAAATGCTTATTAATATTGTTGCTTTTAACATCATATCATGTAGTAAATGCGCAAAAAATAGCCGTGAAAACCAATTTAGTAGCAGATGCGACGCTTTCGCCCAATTTAGGGTTAGAGATCGTTGCTTCAAATCATTGGTCGTTCTGTTTTAACGGGACCGTAAGGCAATGGGACTATCCATTCGATAATATGGAATTTACGATTATTAAGCCACAGGTGAAATATTGGTTTCAGCGTCCGCTTTGTAGATTTTATATGGGTTTGGATCTTGTCTATGTTGATAATGATATAAAAATCAAAAATACCGGCTATAAAGGTGATGCTAAAGGTGCAGGAGTACTTGTTGGTTATAACTGGATTTTATCTAATCACTGGAATTTAGAAGTTGGATTAGGAGTCGGAGCAGTTTATGCAAACCAGTATAAATATGAAGGAGAAAGAGGTGATTTTGAATTGAATTATAAAAAATGGCTTCCTGTCCCTACTTCATGTGCTGTATCAATCGTGTATATTATAAAATAGTAGAAGTTTTTTATGAGTTTCGTTAATAAAAAAATATCCAGATATTTTCTTGTTTTGATTTTCGTATTCTGTGTCTTTTCATTGGAAGCTCAGAAAAAAAGAATTCAGATTGTAGTCGTAAATGATAAAGCCGAGCCATTGGCCGGTGTGACTATCAAGGATAAGAGCAGCGGTGAGACTGAAGGTTCAACCGATGATGATGGTAGAACCAATCTTACATTGACAGTGGGGCAGATTCTTACCTTTTCATCATTGTCTTATTCGGAGAAAGATGTAAAGGTTCCGAATTCGGAAACCATGACTGTGACACTTGAACAGAAGGATTTCGTTCTTCAGGATGTGTTCATTGATGGTAAACTTACAAAAGACGTTCAGGCAGAACCTGAGCTTACTGTTGTCGGTAATACTATGTATGTCAAGAATCTGGTGAGAATTTCACAGGACTTGTTTGAGAAAAACAGAAGATTTATTCTTCAGCCATACCTGATGGATGTTGTTGATAATAAAGTTACAATGATGTCGCCGGTTGTGGTTGACGGGGATGAGTATACGATATCTCAGAGACGCTTATATGGAGGTGTGTCTTCAGATGATCCACTGACGGCATTTGTTGATTACTCTGTAGAGCCTAAGAAAAACAATACTTTCTACGTAACCGACTCTGTTTCACCTGTAAATGTGGAACATGACTTTAAAGTTATATTTCTTTATTCTATAGAGAATTATAAGAAACAGATATGGACTAAGGTTGACTCTATCTCAAAAGGAGTTATCAATCCTCTTAGATTTTATGATTTTGACTTCGGTATGCAGGATATCACAGATCCTCGCTGGTTTCCGCAACCGTCAGAAGCGCTGCTTCCAACGGCAGGAGCCATGAATCTTGAATTTGAGACAGGTCAGGCCAAGATCAATATGAAGAATCAGGAAACTGCCTCTTCTATCAATAGCCTGAGAGGTGAACTTGATAATCTTGACAGAGACCCGAATACTACACTTAAATCGTTCTCTATTCAGGGTACAGCATCACCCGACGGAGACTATAAAAGAAATCAGGAGCTTGCTCAGGCTCGTATGAAAGAGGTGTCAAATCTTGTGCTTTCTGTTCTTAGCAGAGATACAAGAAGTTTTCTTAAAGTTGAAACCAATGCTGTAGTAGCGACATGGAATGACGTTTACGATCTAATGATGGAGGATGGTCGTACGGAAGAAGCTGCTAAGGTTAAAGAAATAATAGACAAAAGCCCGAAAGATATTAATTATCAGGGTGCGAGAATGCGCTCTCTGAAATTTTATAAAGATGTAATCTCTGCAATTTATCTTCCACGATTAAGAAAGGTGGAATATACATATGAGTATTCTCAGTTCAGGGTAATGACAGATTCGGAAATCGAATCTTTATACAAAGAGGAACCTGAGAAGGTAGACCGTTATGGCTATTCCCGACTTTTTGAATCGACAGCAGATACAGCACGTCTGAGATGCTACTTTAATGAGTCGCTTGCTAAATTCCCGAGAAACAACTACCTGGCTGCAAATAAACTGGCTTGTCTGAATATCAGAGCGAAAAAGTTTGATCCGCAGGTACTTGCTCCTTATGTTAAAGAAGGAGCTCCTCAGGAAGTTATGATAAATCAGATCATCACATGTCTTAAAAGAAGAGAATTCTCATCTGCCGATTCTGTTGCTAATTTCCTTCCTATAAATGTTGATACAGAAGAAATTCTTGCAACAGTGGAAATATTCAACGGGAAATATGACAATGCAGAGATGCTTCAGGCAAAAGGCGGGCTTAATGAAGTTCTTATCCTTTTGACCAGAGGTATAAATGAACTCGCTCTGGAAAAAGTGAAACAACTTTCGGGAGAAGAACCGATCAACAATTATATAAGAGCCGTTTGTCTTGCAAGAAACAGTGAGCCGATTCAGGCTCAGACCTTCCTGCGAATTGCGGTTATGTATGACGAGAGTCTTGCAGAAATCGCAGCGATGGACGGAGACCTTAAAGATGTCTGGGAAGTTGTTAGTGTCGAATTTGAATAATAGTAATATATATTACTGCTGTTCAGATTAAGATATTGAGAGAGAAGTAACATAGAATAATTAATAGAGCCGCAAATGGCTGATGATAAAGCTCTTGAAAAATAGGGTGTTATTGGAAAAAAATTAACAGGTTTTGATTGATATGAAAAGTTTATCAATGTTTCGTTTAACCTTTGCACTGATGTTTGTTGGTATAGGGGGTACTATGACGGCACAAAGCCGTTTTACTCCCGGCAAGATAGTTGACGACAATTCGAATCCATATAAACAGGAACCATCACTACTCGAACGTTTTGGTTTTAAAAGACTTGATACCGTGACGGTAAAAAGCAAACCGATCAACGCGATGGATCACGTTTTGCAAAGTCGTCCGGGCATTGAGAGTTTGGATAAGGAAAAACATGCCAGTAAAGGATTAAGTATAGGATTTGTTGGTGCGGGGAATGTATTGAATCAGAATCAGGGTTCTATAATAAATACATTCAACTACACAGGATCAATATATTATACCAATTGGTTTAATGCAGTGTCAGGTCTGAGATTTGGTCTTAACGGAGGTGTCCTTGACAGTCCGGATGAGACTATGTCGCGTGACTACTTCCTTACAGGTAATCTGAGTGTAGACTATATAATGAGTCTTACTAATTATATTCTTGAATATAATCAGAGCCGCAGATTAAACTTAAACGGATTTGTCGGAATCTCGGGAGGTATGTCTTATATGTCGAAAGACAATAAGGAGGCTTTCGGAGGCGGTAGAGTCGGATTGCAGCTTACTTATAGCTTTACTCCGGGATTTGAGATGTTTCTTGAACCTTCTATCGGATTTTATTCTGACGGATATAATCTGACTACAAACTGGAGAAAATTTGATATGGCTTCGACAGTAATGGCCGGGATGACATATAAGATGGTTCCGGTTGAAGCAAGAGAAAATCTGACTCCGTTTACAAAAGGAGGTTTACAGAACACGTTTATCTCTGTAGGAGGAGGATGGTCGAGCGTTATGCTTCCTGAAGGAGGACGCAGCAACATAATGAAATACGGAGGACCGTCGATTTCAGTAGGGATAGGGAAATGGATTACTCCTATTTCAGGTGTGAGATTATCTGCGAACATGTCTTATCCTAAGAATGAATTTGAAGACAAATTATCGCTCATATCAGGGCGCCTTGATTATATGCTTGGATTGAGCTCGCTTTTCGAAGGCTACAAACAGGACAGAATCTTTAAGATGAGCCTTGTGGCAGGGGTAGAAGGGGGAATGATCAAGAAAGACAACTTCAGAGAATCTGACGATAATAATAAAGGCATGGCTTTCGGCGCCGGTTTCGGTCTGAATGCAGATATACGTCTTTCAAAGAATTTGTCTATTTTCCTTGAGCCAAGAATAAGCATTTATCAATCTAAATACCTTGGCGGAATGTCAATGGGTAAATTTGATATGCCGGCGTCATTTAATATGGGTCTTACATGGTATCCTGTGTCAGACTATATGAGTGACAGATTCAGCCACAGTTCGGACAGCGCCTCTCATTGGGCGGACTATATTTTCGTTTCAGGTGCTCTTGGTGGACAAACACTTGTAACAGGAGATAAAAAAGACGGAATCGGAAGCTTCAACCCTGCAGCTGCATTATATATCGGTAAAACATTTAACCATGTTTTCACTCCGAGATTAGGACTTCAGGTAGGCATGCCGAATGTACATGCTCCGGAAATAATCCAGACGAAAACAGCTCTTGCAGGAGTGTCGCTTGATGCGATGGTGAATCTAAATACACTTTTCTTAGGTAAGGATCAGAATTCGTGGGTTGATTTTTCTCCTTTCATCGGATATGGAGCTAATTTCATCTCTAATCCGGAAGATAATTTCGACTTTATCTCTTCAGTAAGAGCAGGTCTTCACCTAAGTACAAGAATAAGCCCTACAACTTCTCTTTTCATAGAGCCTAATATCAGCCTTTACAGCGATGGTTATAACTTTATGAAGGAAGACGGACTTGACGTAGTGCCCGGAGTCTTTGCCGGTGTGACTTATTATGTTATACCACGTGAAATGAGAACTAATACAGGTTCATTTATTTCAACATCATTCTGGGATAATACATTTGTAACTTTGGCAGGCGGAGCTAACGTCCTTGTAAACGGAGCTACACTGAGCAAAAATATGCCGGACTATCTTAATCCTAAATTAGCAGTCGGATTAGGAAAATGGCTTTCTCCTTCTTCTGGTCTTCGTTTAATGGCGTCCGGAGCAATGGTGAAACATCCGGCGACAAAAGATGATATGCAGGTTTTCGGTGGTCAGTTTGACTATTTACTGAATATCAATTCTCTTTTCAACGGTTATGACGCGAGCAGAGTATTCTCTTTATATGGTATAGTTGGATTAGACGGGGCTATCCCTGAAAAATCGGATGTAACATCTCCGTCAATAGGATTCGGTCTTGGTCTTCAGGCAAACTTCAGACTTTCGGCTACTACGGATTTCTTTATCGAACCTCGTTTCAGTGTCTTCCAGACATCTTATGCGGGAGGAATTTCTCATAAGAATTTTGATGCTCCGGCTTCAGTTATGTTAGGATTCAACTTTAACAGATCAGGAGAATATCTTGAAAGAGTAAGAAGAGAATCTACTTCAGAATTTAAACCTCACGGATTTATCTCTCTGTCAGGCGGTGTTAACTCAGCACTGTCGGGTCATATGAGAATCCTTAAAGATAAATCGGTTCAGCCGATCTTCGGAGCTCATCTGGGTTACTTCTTCAACGAAGTTTCAGGTTTGAGACTTGGAGGAAAAGCAGGACTACTTGGAGAGTTCAGACCGAACACTCAGAATTATATGAGAACTAAAATGCTTTCTGCAGATCTTTCTTATATGTTCAATATTACAAATGCGTTGCTGGATTTCAGACATGACAGAAGATTTAATGCAAGTGCTATAATCGGAGCTTCTGCAATGTATAATTCAGGACCGACAGGTGACGGATCTAAACAGAGCGTAATTCCGGGAATGGATCTTGGACTTCAGTTTAACTACTTCGTAAGTCCTTATGTGGGAATATTCCTTGAGCCTTCATTATCGATTTATAATGATAAGCTGATTGCGACAACGTTTACTCCGCTTAACAGAGACCTTCTTGCTTCTTTAAAACTTGGTATTAACTATTATCTTAATCCGGTTTACACAGGAGAGAGAAAGAATAAGATGCAGTCGGAAAATGCAGCTGACAACAGTTTCGTTTCTATCGGAGGTTCTGCAAACTTTATAGTTTCGACACCGACACTGACAAGACATATGTTTGACTATGTTACTCCCGGTGTTTCATTCTCTGCTGGTAAATGGTTTAATGCATATTCTGCTATGAGATTCTCGGTAGCCGGAGCAACAGCAACAAACCCTAGAATCAACGGTCATAAACATAATATGAAGATGTTGACTCTTTCTGCTGATTATATGTATAACCTTCATACAATCATGTTTGGTTATGATCCTGGAAGAAATTTCAACATGTACGGATTACTTGGTTTGAGTACGGCTTTCTCTAAAGAAACAGATAATGCTAAGGTTGCGGTAGGAGGAAACTTCGGTTTCCAGGGTAATTTCAAAATTACTGATGTTACAAGCTTCTTTATCGAACCTAAAGTATCGGTGTTCAATTCGAATTATGCAAGAGGACTTACGTCTTCAAAAGCTGATGTGCCTCTTTCACTTGCTTTAGGATTTAATTTCACAAGAAATAATTCAAAAGATCATGTGAAAAACAGTTTCGAAAACGAAAGCTTCCTTGATAATACATATATCTCTGTGAGTGGCGGGGCAAATGCTCTTATGTCAGGAACTTTGAGAAAGTATAAAAGTGATGCTGTTCAGCCTATCGTAGGTGTGACAGCCGGAAAATGGTTCAACCCGGTATCGGGTATCAAACTTCATGCATTCGGCGGATCACTGGGAGAGGAGAGCCCAAGAACGGAAGAATATATGAAAACTAAAGTAGTAGGTCTTGATCTTGATTATGTTTTCAATATCACAAACTTCCTTTGCGGATATTCTAAGGACAGACTATTCTCGGTGAATGCATTCTTCGGTGCTACAGCATTGTTTAATACAAATTATGCCGGTGACGGAAGTACTCCGAATGTAATGTTTGGCGGAAATGCCGGAATTCAGGCTGGTATTAATGTAACAAAAGACCTTTGTCTGTATATCGAACCAAAAATAGGATTGTATGACGGTCGTCTTGAAACAAGAGAGTTCCTTCCTTGTGGCGCTGATGTCTGGGCTTCAACATCACTTGGTCTTACTTATAATATCAATGGTGCTAACTACAGAAGATCGAAAGAAGATTACAACGGAAGAAACAAAGCATGGGTTTACGGAGGTGCAGGTGTAGGTACTAACCTTTCTTCTAATCTAAATTCCCTACAATCAGGAATGACATTCACAGCAGGTCTGGAAAGTGAAATTTCTCCAGTTTCAAGAATCCGTATCGGATATAAGTATAGCAACTATCCTTGTATTCCGGAGAAAGCAACAAAAGATGAAGACATGTATAATGGAATAGATCTTAACTACATGGCTAACGTTTCTAATTTTGTCGGAGGGATCAATGACAGAAGAATAGTATCGGTATTGCCTTTTGCCGGAGTATCAATGGGTATGTCTAAATTTGAAGAAAGCTATAAGTTTGCAGCTACTGTAAACGGAGGTCTTAACCTTTCATTCAGATTGCTTCCTATTGTGGATCTGTTTATAGAACCAAGAGTTGATGTAGGTTCAAAATATCTGTCGATGTATAATAATCACAGACCATTTGATATAAATGCATCAGTTTCTGCCGGTCTTAAATTTAAAATAAAATAATCCGAATAAATTTTCGGTGATAATCTTTTGAGAGTCAATCTCGTAAGAACTTTAAACCTGTTTTATAGTATTTTTATTATAAAACAGGTTTATTATTTATAATAAAACGCTTATATTTGCACCCGTAAAAATAACAAATGCGAAAATAGCTCAGTTGGTAGAGCACAACCTTGCCAAGGTTGGGGTCGCGGG
>CAMTON010000020.1 GCA_947074105.1 uncultured Bacteroidales bacterium | reverse complement strand
GAAAGACAGCAGATTTACAGTCTGCCCCATTTGGCCACTCTGGTATTTGCCCTTAAACATCTTTCAATGTCTTTTTCTTTTTGAGCCTCTTGTCGGATTCGAACCAACGACCCCGAGATTACAAATCACGTGCTCTGGCCAACTGAGCTAAAGAGGCGTTTTCATAAATTGCACCCGCCTGAGTGGTTTATGACTACTAAGCGGGTGCAAATTTAGGCATTAAATCCAAATTACAAAACTATTATCCTTTTTTTTTCAGTCTATTAATTCTTTTTGGTCAACTCTGTAGTTTTTTTAAACTTATACTTGTCAATCTGCTTGGCTAAAGCCTCAACAACAAGTACTATAGACTCTTCAAATGTATCAGTTCTTTTACTTGCAAACAACTCTCCCTCCGGCAGTAAAATCTTAACGCTCGCTTCTTTATTCATTTTTTCTTCTGAATTCACAAGTCTTAAGACTACTTCTGTTGCTACGGTGTTGTCTACGTTTTTTTCCAACTTAGATAATTTCTTATTGATAAAATCAATCAAGTGTGTAGATGCATCGAAATGCAAAGACTGAATGTTAACTTTCATAATTAACCTCCTTTTTCTTTTTTCGCTCTCGGATGAGCATGTTTATAATTATCCATAATCTCTCTCGAAGTCAGATGTGTATAGACCTCGGTCGATGATAGACTACTGTGTCCAAGAAGCTCCTTGACCGCAAGAAGATCGGCACCCGACGACAACATCGAAGTGGCAAAAGAATGCCTCAGCACGTGAGGACTTTTCTTCTGTGGTGATATTATCTGCGACAGATAATGATTTACTTTCCTATAAACGAAACTACGAGACATCCTCAAACCATCATCCTTTACTAAAAGCGCATCGTCACCTCGGCCAACGAAATTACTCTTCATATTAAGATAACCCTGTAGCATCAGTCTTAGTTCTCCGGCAAAAGGCACAAAGCGTTGTTTTCCGCCTTTACCGCTGATTTTTATCATTGATTTATAGAAATCTAAATCTTTTTCATCTATCCCTATAACTTCAGCCTTCCTTATGCCTGTAGTATAGAGAAGCGTAATCAGCAGACGGTCTCTGACTCCATAAAAGTCATCAGTAAACCATTCTCCATCAATCAGCTTATCCATCTCTGCCGTTCTTACAAATTCCGGCAGCTTCTTAGGAGCTTTAGGAGGCAAAAGCAGACTTAACGGGCTTTCAGAGATTATTCCTTCTTTCTTTAGAAATTTAAAATAAGATCTCAGCGAGCTAAGCTTTCGCTTTACCGTAGAAACTTCATCTCCATCTTCAGAAAGAAAGACCATCCAGTTGCGTATTATATCCCGGTCTGTTTCCTGCGGAATAAACTCGCCTTTCTGAGAAGCCACATAATCTGCGAATTGAATCAGGTCACGCCTATATGCAAAAACAGTATGAGTGGAATAATTCCTCTCATACTGTATATATTTTATGAATGATTCAAATATCATAAAGATCGTTGCTTTTACCTTACAACGAATTTATAAAAAAGAATTTAATCTTCCTATTAAATCACAGTTTTTTTTATTAATCTTCTACACGCTGAAGCTGCTGTACGTAAACGGCACGCTCTCTCGCTACTCTTTTTACTACTGATGGTTTTGCAAAAGCCTGACGTCTGCGAAGTTCTTTTACGATACCTGTTTTTTCAAATTTTCTTTTGAATTTCTTTAGTGACTTTTCAATGTTTTCGCCTTCTTTAACTGGAACGATAATCATAATTTTATAGTATTTAAATAATTTGTTTATTCTGTGCAAAAAGTTTGGCAAAAGTAATCTTTTGTTTCCTATTTCGCAATCTTTACCGGTGAATATTTCACTTTTAGTATACGACCGGATTCCAAACAACTCATTTTTACTTTCACCCCCTTAGTTTTAATTATTAATCCGAGGTGTCGAGATTCCAGAACAGGTAAAATTTCTACACTGAGTATATCGTATTGCTAAAACGCTTATTCATAGAGAGCTTTTGCTCTTCAATTTCGAGGGGCAAAATTAATCATTGTTCCCGATACTACAAACATTCAACATCATTTTTATTCTATTTCCGAAAGATTTTATGATGTTAACTTTCTGTTTATTAATTCATATTATGATTTTCACAACAAGAATAAGGGTTTAACCAAATTTACTCCCTCTTCAAAACTTCTTCCGTATTATTTTATATTGATTCTTTACAATAAAAAAGATCATTCATCTTTCCTTATAAATAGGAAAAGACGAATGATCCTGATATTTTTATTTTCTTTATTTACTGTCAGTTTAAAGACATCTTATTCTTTATCATCTTCCAGAATGCTCGATATCTGAATCTCCCTCTTCATACTTTGCTCAAGAGAGATAAGAGTTTCTGTTTCTACGACACCCGGAATCTGCTGGATCTGATCATTAAGTAGAGTCATAAGATGCTCGTTGTCTCTTGCGTAAAGTTTACATAGCATAGTATAAGGCCCCGTCGTAAAATGGCATTCTACTACTTCCGGTATTTTTTCAAGTTCCGGTACTACCGTTTTATACATTGATCCTTTTTCAAGTTTTACACCTATATACGTACAAGTCTGAAAACCTAAAATTTTAGGATTTACATTATATCCTGATCCGACAATTACGTTCATGTCAATCAGTCGCTGTATTCTCTGATGGATAGCCGCACGCGACACTCCGCATTCAGTTGCTACATCTTTCGATGGAATTCTTGCGTTTCTCGTTATTATATCTAAGATCTGTCTGTCTAAATTATCAATTTTCTCCATAAGAAATTTAGTTTGATACATTTTGCCATCAAAAATACAACTTGTTTTCAACTTTTGCTGTCTTTTAGTACTTTTATTTCATAAATATCCACTTTTTGCTTGCAATTAGTCAGATTGAGTCATTTTTATTTACAAAAAATAACAAATTAACATAATCGCTATATAAATATTAAGCATTTGTTTATCAGTAGAATTTGCATTCTTAACTTTATATCATATTAATGAAAAGGAATTGTTCAGAAAGTCGATCTTTTATATTTAAACTCTTTGTTATTTATCTTACTTTTTCAACTGTCATAAGATAAAATAACGTCTTCAGGTGTTTATTTTTTTAGTATTGAATTTTATATTATTCTATTTCAGCGATGGCATCTTATCTCTTGTCACGGAGTATTCCACCGCATCGAGCCACCATATCTTATCTGCATAAATATGCTGTTCTTTTTCAAATTCAGCGTCACCGACATTTACCGTTCTGTCGTAATCATACCAGGGGCAGAACCATGACCATTTTGCACCGGCCGCCCATGAAGTGCTAATAGTAGCCGTTCTCCCGCATTCACTAAGCGCGATTATCTTTCCCGGATACCTTGTCTTAAGATTATCAAACTCCGCCAGTGAATATTCATCGGTTTTATTATTATACAGATCGCGGCTTATTATATCCACATATTCATCACCCGGGTACCAGCCGTCATCAGCACCCTCTGAAGTCCATACCCAGATAAGATTATTCAAGCCTTTCTTTTCAAACAGTTCATACATATGTATCCACAATGAGCGGTATGACTGACTGTCTTTAGCTCCCCACCAGAACCATCCTCCTGAAGCCTCATGCAAAGGACGCCATATCACGGGAATATTCTTTTCTTTAAGCAGCATAAGGTATCCTGCAAGTTTTTCCAGGTCTGCCGTTATTATTGAGTTTTCATACGAACCCTCTATCAATACCCTTGAAATATCAAAACTTGTAAATTCTGTGTACATATTAAGCTTGCTGCTTCCTTTACTTTCAGGAACCTTCCAGTGCCATGCCGCAGATACAAGACCGTTGTTATTCCACCAGTCTTCTACTACAGAAATATCAGAATAGTCAATCCAGCTTGCAGGCGATTCACTCAGATGTATATAATCGAAACAGTTCATAGCAGGATATTTACCAGTGTGACGATACACCCACTCAGCTTCATTTATATTCCAGCAAACATTTGCCGTAGCACCGGATATAGGTGTCACACCATAAGAAGCCGAAAGAAAATCAACTACATTAAGCGCCTCTTTTGACTTTTCCGTCTTCTGCGCCTCTTCGGCAACGGAGAATGAAGTACGGAAATCCTTTTCCTGATATATCCCATCAGTTGTACCGATACTGCCCTTTTTAAGCATCACTTCATAAGAAGCTCCGGCCTCTGCTTCTATATTTACTAAAACCTTATTTGAATAAGCAGAAACATTGTCTGCTGTCTTGCCATTTACAGAAACAAGAGATTTATCATAAACCCGCACTTCTTTATTGAACGAGAATGTAACCTCCGTGATACCGGCCTCAATGACACTACCGTCAGAAGGAAAAAGATTTTCAACATTGATTGTTACCCGGGTTATTTCCTCCTCATTTTTATCTTCCTTACAGGAGATAAGAAAAAGAGTCATCAGAAAAAGCAGAAGTCTTAGTGTTGTTTTCATGGCTTATATTTTTAATAAATAGTTGTTTGCAGTTTTATTTCATTGATTAATTCAAGCTTCTTTTACCTCTTATTTTATTGATATCTTTCTTACTGAAAATTATGTATTTCTAAGATATTAAGCGAATATATAATATAGCGATTAAAACAAAGAGGAGTAAATTATAATTTAATATGTCGTTTTTGAGGATAATACATTACGGAAATATTATAATACAAATGCTACCTATAAGCATTAAAAAGGCGCATTCGGGAAATATCCGAATGCGCCAAAATCTGTTATTCCTAAAGACTTATTGTATATCATTACAGAATAGACTCCTATCGCTTTTATAAAATTCGACAAAGTCACTTTCTGAAATATGTCCCGGAAAGGGAGCATAGTAATGTTCCGGAATTTCTCTTGCATTTCTCCATACAAGAACATACGAAACAGGATATTTTTCACAGATCGGAGCCAAAACCTCAGTCCACCATTTTTTATCAGATATACCCTCAAACCCGGTTTCGGTAATAGCGATCGGCTTGTTCTTTTCCTTTGAAAGTTCTGTTAGAAAAATTAGATTATTATTCATATCCGTCTTGTAACTCTCCGGATTCTGATCAACCTGATAACAGTCGAAGCCCAGAAGATCTATATATTCATCGGAAGGGTAACGCTCAATATATTCTTCTTTTGTTGTGGATCCTGAAGAGTAAGCGTAAAGAATATTATCAACTCCTTTTTCAGACATTCTTCTATAGGTAAGATCCCATAACTGCTTATACTGTTCAGACGTACAATGATCTTTACCCCACCAGAACCAGCTTCCGGTATGTTCATGCCATGGGCGAAACAAAACCGGTACTTTCACTCCGTCGTCAGAAATTAAAGAATTAAAGAAATCAGCCACTATATCCAGGTTACTTATAAATGACGCATGATGTTCGCCTCCTTCAAGTATAGTTTCAACTACATTCCCGCCGGTTATATCCCATGAGTTAGAACCGGTCTTAGGATTATTGGCATGCCAGCTTATACTTACGACTCCGCCTCTTTTATAATGATTTATTGCCTCTTCTCTTATTTTTGAGAATGGAACACTGTCCAGGCTCTTTGCTATGCCTCTCTCTATATCACCTATTTCAAATGCTATCATTGCAGGATAATCACCGCAAATACTTCTGATATCTGATCTGTTTTCTTCAAATTCCCAGGTAGTGCCATAAAGCGTTGCATCCTGATGACCGATCATATATCCGCGTTCAGGCATATCTTTTAATTTATTCAACAATTCACTCGTCTCTTCTGTCATTACTTTTGAGGTGACAACATCTTTTTGAGGAAGTTCGCATCCTGTAAAAGACGTAAATATAATAAGAGTCGGGATAATCAACTTTTTCATAATATGTTCTATAATAATTAATTATTAGAATTTACTTCTTCAAGATATAGAATACGGCTCGCGTAATCGTTTTTCTTATGATAATCCACATTATGTTCATAAGGTATATCAAGACCGTTTGCCATCAGATAAGATCCGCTGAATGAACGTCCCTCAAAGCTCAATGGCTCATTATCGATTCTGTTCAGCTCACGAACGACATATCTCTTTGACGGATCAAGACCTTCCATTTTTACTCTCGGAAGATGCTGGTTACAGAAATGCTCTGTCTTCCACCAGTAGAATACCGCCTTTTCCTTCTCAGGTGTGATATACATCATAGATGCTACACCAAGATTATCATAAGGAGATATCAGACGGTAGATATCACCGAACTGAACAAGATGACGGATATCCTTATATTCTGAAATCGCGTTTCTGCAAAGAGTCTTTTCCTCTTCTGTCATATCCTTTGGCTGGATCTCCATCCCTAGGCGGCCGCTCATTGCCACGTCAATTCTGTATTTCAAAGGAATGGTGCGGAAAGTCTGATGATTAGGAGTCGCACTGATATGTGACGCCATTGCAATTGCAGGGAAGAAATAAGAAGTGCCCCACTGCATATACACTCGCTGAAGAGCATCTGTATTATCACTTACCCAGAATTCATCGAAATAAGGCAGTAATCCGTAATTAGCACGTCCTCCTCCGCTGGCACAGGCCTGAATTGTAAGTGTCGGATATTTATCACGAATACGCTGACAAACTTTTTCAAAACCACGGTGGAACTCTATATAAAGATGACTCTGATTGTCTTTTGTGATATAGTTGGAACCGTGATTCATAATCGACATATTGGCATCCCATTTTATATAATCGATATCGGGATTCTGACACATCATATCATCTACGATCTTATAGATATAATCCTGAACCTTTGGATTAGCAAGGTCAAGTACTACCTGTGTTCCTCCTCTTCCAAGTACAGGTTCTCTTCCCGCTGCCTTTACAATCCAGTCTGGGTTCTTTTCAAACAGTTCGCTGTTTATATTTGCCATCTCAGGCTCTATCCATATACCGAATTTTATGTTATGCTTTTTAGCGTCATTTACAAGAGACTCTATTCCGTTAGGAAGCTTGTTTCTGTCAACTACCCAGTCGCCAAGAGAAGAGTTGTCGCTAAGACGAGGATATTTATCTCCGAACCATCCGTCATCCATTACGAAAAGCTCGCCTCCCATAGATGAGATATCACACATCATCTGATCCATTCCTCTTTCATTGATATCGAAATAAACTCCTTCCCAGCTATTTAGAAGAATCTTTCTCTCAACCTTGCCATTGGCAAGTTTGTAATTTCTTCCCCATCTGTGGAAATTACGGCTGCAACCGCTTAATCCCTCATTGCTGTATGACAAAGCGAGACGTGGAGTTTCAAACTTTTCACCTTTATTTAATGTATATGCGGAGTTTTCTTCATTTATTCCCGCAAAGAAATGATGATAATCACTTTCATCTGTATCTACGCGAAGTTTATAGTTCCCGCTGTAGCAAAGAGCGGCACCTATTACGCGGCCGTTATTCTCCTGTGGTTTTCCGTCAAGAGAAAACATTACTTCGGCATGTGCGGTATGTGAATTTCTTACTCCGTCTTTATTCTTGATCATTTTAAGCCCCGGATTAAGTGGCTCCTGAGCCAGACGCCCCTCATTTGCCCATGCACCGTAAAGATGAGACATCCATACTTCGCCACGACGTAGTGGAAGATACGCGGATGAGAACTGATTAAGAACTACCGGTTTCTTTTCATTATGTTTGATTTCTGTCCATGTCTCTATTACATCGACATCATCGTATGCCTCATAATTCACATTCACATAGAAAGGATAGACACGGTCTTTCATCTCTATGACAACAGTTTCTTTTCCGTCATTTTTTTCCTTACGGACATCTGTGATATACATATCAAGCGACATATTGCCGTCTGAATGTTTTACCGCAAGTGCTGTTTCTCCTGCTCCAACCATACCGTATACAGGATAAGCATCATGATTATACATGCCGGCATATCCAATTGACTCGATATCGGCAGAGGTAAGAGCTTCACCATAATATATATACTTCAGGTTCTTGCCTTTCTCCGCCGAAAGTACCAGAGTGGTATTCGGCGTAGAAAGCGATATGTTTTCCGCTACTACATATTGACTCACCGTCATCAGGCCGGCAAATAGATAAACTAACTTTCTCATTATATTATTTTTGTTATTTGTTATTGTACGATTTTATTTAAGTGATGGCATATTGTCTCTGGTTATTGAGTATTCAACAGCATCCAGCCACCATGATTTATCCGCAAAAACATGTGATTCGTTTTCAAATGCGGAATCTGTCATATCAACTGTTCTGTCATAATCATACCATACACAATACCACGACCATTTTGCTCCCTCACTCCACATAGTGCTCACTCCGGCAACGCCGCCACATTCACTCAGGGATATAAGTTTTTCCGGATATTTGTTTCTCAGATTTTCATATTCTTCCACGACATAAGATGCCGTATTGTTGTTATAAAGGTCACGACCTATTATATCCACATAAGAATCACCGGGATACCAGTCGTCATCATTTCCTTCGGATGTCCACACCCATATCAGATTATCAAGGCCATTTTCAGAAAATACATCATACATCATTCTCCAAAGCGATTTATATGATTCCGCATCCTTGGCTCCCCACCAGAACCATCCTCCGGCAGCTTCATGAAGCGGACGCCATATTACCGGAATCTTCTTATCCTTAAGCAGCTTAAGATATCCAGATATTTTTTCCATATCCGCAATAGCCGTGCGATGCTCAAATGTTCCTTCCGTAAAAATCTTTGAAATATCAAAAGATGTCATAGATGTTGAAGCTGTGTAATCTGAACTTCCCTCGAAAGCAGGTACATTCCAGTGCCACATTGCGGAGACAAGTCCGTTGTTATTCCACCAGTCCTCAACAACAGTTGTATTCGAATAATCTATCCAGTCGGCAGGCGAATGCTGAAGGTGAATATAATCGAAGCAGTTCATTGCCGGATATTTCCCTGTATGTCTGAATACCCAGTTAGCTTCATTGATATTCCAACTCACATTTGCCATTGTTCCCGATATAGGTTTTACACCGTAATTCTCGGCAAGAAAGTTCATTACATTGATAGCTTCTCTTGATTTTTCGGCTTTTTCCGATACTGTGAATGATGTACGGAATTCTTTTTCCGAGATCATACCTGCAGGAGTACGTATTCCTCCTTTTTTAACTACAACCGTATAGGTCTCTCCGGCTTCTGCCTCTATATTCATTATAAGTTTGTTGGCAGACACGGATACATAAGGCGTATTCTCTCCGTTTATGGTAATCAGAGACTTATCCGATATCCATATTTCCGTATCAAATGTAAATGCGACAAAGGTATAACCCGGATCAACAACGCTTCCGTCTGAAGGCGACACTGTATTAAGGCTCATAATATGTCCCGTTATTGAAGAATCGGCTTTATCATCTTTACATGAAATGAAAAATATGCTTATAATGAAAAGGATATATTTTATATAGTTTTTCATAATATTCTTTTGATTATTTAATTAAGAGTCCGGAATTTCAAAATTCTGTTAATTATCCGGACTCTGCCTCTTGTTTTTATTTTGGATCAAGTCTGAAGTTATCTATGCTGATTCCGGCAGGTATATTGTTACCGAAGACTCCACATGTTATAGATCCGATATTAAGTTCTCCCGACAGCCATTGAGCCGCATCAAACCTGATCGTGATCCATTTACCGCCTGTTGTTTCAGGGAAAACATTGTCTCCCACCCAGCACCAGTTGTCAGCTATTACAAACTGAATAACAGCTTTTGAAAAGCCCTCTGCGCCCTCATCAATTCTGATATCAAGTTTTATTTCATAATTTTCTATATCAGCCACACTTCCTCTGTCAACATGGTTACAGTTGATAAGCCAACTGTCATCCATTAAAGGTTTTGCCAGATACAGATAGATGTTTCCATTTTCATCTGAAGGGAATTCTGTTGCCTCGGAGTCTGTCCAGCTGTGATCCCAGTCACAATTATGATCTCCTACAGGATCAAAGTCATTAAGCATTACAGTATGTTCGGTTATCGGATCAGTAGATGATCCTGAGTTATCATTGTCACTTTCTATCCATACTGATGTAAACAGCGAAACTTTTGTAACCGTGTAATTCTGTCCCGTAACAACAAGTCCGTATTCTGAAAGCAGATCAAGAATAGCTTCATCGGCAATCTGTCTTTCATAATAACCGCTGGATTTATCAAGTGCAGTAATTTCGAAACAACCCATCTCTTCATTAAGACCATCCCAGTTACCGGTAGGAGCTTTAAGAGAACCCTGAGGATAAGAGTCCGGATCTGCTACGTCTGATATATATACTCTTATCATATCACCGACTTTTGCCGATACGAATCTCTCTTTTGGTATGACAATATTACCCCAGCTTCCTATCTCTTTCGGTTCATCGTCAAAAATTACGAGTTCGCTCTGTACCCATGAGCCGTTGCCCTCTCCTTCTGTCACCTTAAGCTCTCCGAGCAACATCTCTTCACCGTTCTCAAAAATCATTTTTAATGATATGTTATCGCCTGAAGGAGTCTCTTTTGGCAGCTTTATCTTTATCTCCGAATTTGACTTCCTTAAGAAATCAATGGCAGAAACCGTCATCTCCTTTTCTTTACCGGCAAATTTCACCGATGATGCCAAAAGGAAATCAGAGCCTATTATAGAAAGATTTTCATACGTCGCGACCTCTTCGGCCGGATTGAAATATTCAAATGCCGGATTTGCTTTCCGTATAGTCTGATTACTTGATAATACGCCCGACGATGTTGTAATCGTAAGCCTGTCCTCTTCATCTCCTATATTCTCAGGAACTCTGACCTTTAATGTCTGGCTGTTTACAACGACAAATTCTGTTGTTGTATTTCCTCCAGGAAATGTGATGCTGCGCGTGTCCTGCAGATCATCTCCTATAATAGTAAGTTCTGTTCCTGACATTATTATCGACGGATAAAAAGATGCAATGACAGGAGTCCATTCTTCTTTGCTGTCTTTCTCTTCACAGGATGAAAAAACCGATAATAAAAAAACGGCAAGTATCAGATTTAATATTCTTGTTTTCATTTTATTATGTCTTTCTTTATTTGATTAGTTCCAGCCGGGATTCTGAACCAAAGCCGGATTTTTATTAAGCTCACTGAAAGGAACAGGAAAGAAATAATATTTATCATTCCATGCCCGGATCTTATTTGAGCGGATAAGCAGGATGTCACCGTTAGCTTCTTTTCTGAAAGTTGCTATGTTTATCTTTTCGGTTTCATTACCCGATTTCCATCTTCTTACGTCCCAGAATCGCTGATCCTCAAAAGAAAGTTCGACAAAACGTTCTCTTCTGTATCTTTCATTCCAGTTCTCTGAAGATCCGTTCCAGTGTGGCATATTGACATCACTTCTGTCTCTCAGCTTATTAATTGCTTCATTAGGAGTGATGTCGAATTCACCTTTCATATCAGCGTTTCCGTAATACTGATATGCGGCTTCCGCATAATTCAGATAGAACTCACCCAGTCGCATGATAACCCAAGCATGAGGTGTGGTAGTCGCATTATTGGTTGAGATATTGACATTTCCGTCACAATATTTCTTTAAATAATAACCTGTTGTGGTTGCGTTTACAAGTGGTGGAGCATTAAGTCCACCTTCAAATGTTTCTATCGGTGCGACATTATAATTAGGCCAGAAATCTCCGTTCTTAACTATTGTCATATAGAATCTGGGATCGATTCCGTCAAAAGGGCGCTCTGAAGATACGTTTATCGTATTTGACGAATAACGCTGTCCGAATGACTCATCACTGTCGGCAAACTCATAAGAGTCAACCAGTGTCTGTGTAGGACACATTCCCGATCTTCCGTTTTCCACGCCCACAGGGTAATTGAATTTCTCCCAACTGTTGCGTGAACCTCGTTTTGAGGCAAATATCACCTCTTTCGAGTCCCCGTTGGAGCTTCCCCATATTTCAGAATAATCTCCAAGTCGCAATCCCCAGCCTTCTGCTCTTTTTATCAATTCATGATTAGCTCTGGCAGCATCAAGCCATAATTGCAGCTCATTATCCTTATTAAATAAAGGCGACGCTTTATACAATAGTGTTCTGGCTTTCAGTGCCAGACACATAGGTCTTGTAGCTCGGCCGATATCGACATTCAGCTCTGTCAGATATGATACGGGAAGAAACTCTGCAATGGCATCCATTTCGGAAGATATCCAGTCCATAATCTCGGCTGACTCTGTTCGTGCGATAGTATTGGCCTGTGCATTTGTAAGAGATTTAAGTGTAAAAGGAACATCTCCGTAAGCACGCACAAGTTCGAAGTAAAAGTATGCCCTTAAGAATCTTACCTCATATTCAAAGAGCTCGAACTTGTTTTTCATTGCCTCATATCCGCTGTTATATTTATATTCTGAAAGGTCTATCTTATAATACTTTTCAAGAAATACGTTTGCTTCTGCAATTGCTTTATATGAGTTTTCCCATGTATAGGAAAATGGATTAATTGCGCTCCATCCCCCGTTATAGAATCTCAATACACTTGATGTTGTAATGGCACATTCCGCTTCATCTGTAGCTGCGGCAACAGTCGCACCCTCGCCTCCTTCATAATTTTTATCGAAACCGTTAGGAATACGGGCATATATACTTGTTACAAGTGGCTGTATACCGTATAAAGGGCTGGAATATACCCAGTCTTCATTATTTGTCGTTACTTCTGTATAGTCCAGATCGACACATCCTGTCAGAAGCAAAGATGAGACTGAAAGAATTGATATATATCTTAGAATATTCATAATATCAGATTTAAAATTTTAGGGATACACCTACGTTGACTCCCATAAGTGTAGGATAAAGAGTTCCGATATTTTCCGGATCCATTGTTTTAAGGTTACTCAATGTAAACAGGTTTTCACCATTAACATATAGTTTACATTGCGACATCTTTAATTTTGACGCTATTGACTGAGGTATCAGATAATAGACTTCACAATTTCTTAATTTAAGAAAGTTTATATTCTGATACCAGATATCGTTCTGTCGGTAGTTATTATTATTTGAAACTGAAGTAAGACGCGGGTATTTAGGATCCGGACTTACACCCCAGCAATTATCATAATACTCCTTCGAAAGGTTGGCTCCGTCCACAAGAGGAGTCCATACACCTGTAGTTCCAAGATATTGAGTGTACATACCGGCTCCCTGCAATAAGGCACTGAATCCGAAGTTCCGGAACCTGAATCCAAGGTTAAGCGAGAAATTCAGTTCAGGGAAAGACGTATCATATCCCATTTTTACCACATCATTCTCATTAATCACACCATCACCCGTCTGATCCTTATATTTGACATCTCCCGGTCTGCATATATCGAATTCCTGTTTAAATGAATTTGTTATATCATTTTCATCAGTGAAAAAACCATTCGAGATAAGTCCCCATGCCTGATTCACTCGTCCTCCGACAGAAGAAAGATGATCATAGGCTACATTTTCAATCGTTCTTAATATTTCATTTCTGCCCCATGTGACACCGGCTCCGATATTAAACGAAAGATCCTTATTCACATTCTTTACATAATTGATGCCCAATTCAGCACCATAAGCGGCCACTCTTCCTCTGTTAACATACGCCGAAGGGATACCCATCACAAGAGAATTCAGACCGTCGCCGGAAAGAAGGATGTTATCCCTCAGATTGTAGAACACCTCTGCTGTGATATCAACGCATTTTGCCAGACGCATATCTGCTCCTATATTAAATTTATACGCTGTTTCCAGTTTAAAATCTGATGTAGGCTGATATCCTATAAAAGATCCCCAGTATTGCGATCCCGTTCCTGAGCCGAAATAGTAATCACCTCCGCTATTATAATTTTCAAGCCATATTCCGTTTACCGGTACATAGTCAGTATGAAGCATTCCCGCAGAAGCTCTTAGTTTACCATAATTAAATCCCTTGTCTTCATTCGGTTTGGCAAACACATATCCCAAAGAAACGACCGGAGAAAAGGCCCATTTCTGCGGATAACTGCGATTGGACCCATTATAGCTCAATACGACATCTGCTATATAGCGCTCATCAATATCATAATGAAGGTTTGCCATATAACTCATTCTGTTGAATGTCATATATTGCCCCTGTGTAGAATTGCTCTTCTGAAACCATATAAGAGATAATCCGAAATTATCCTTATCCGTAAATGATGTTGTGTAATCAGCGGAAACAGACAGAAACGATGATCTCGAATGACGGTTAAGCCAATGGTTATAAGCGATATTATCGGTCTTATCACCTGCCGAATAGCTTGTAAGTGCTGTCTGAACGCCATTAGAATCAAAGAGATATTTCTCATAACCATACATGTAGCCGGTAAGGTTCTGTTCATAGATTTCAGAGAAGTTGTTATATCCAAGTCTTGCTGAAACACTCAGACCATCTATAAGCGACTCCAGACTCTGGCGCAGCGTTATATCTCCCTGAAACATTCTACTGTGGCTTTTCTGATGTCCCGACGACTGTATCTTCGCAGCTATATTGTTCATGCCATAAACCGTAGACCCACCCCAGATATCACCCAGCTGTCCTTCAGGGTTGTTTCTTACAGGAAAAGCTGACGCAGGAGTCTGATATAGCATCCATGTCAGATCCGAAGAAGAAGCTCCGGCAGGCCTGTTGGTTTCTATAAAAGAGCCAAAAGCATTTACCTGCATGAATGTCGAGCTTGTAAGTTCGGCATCAAGATTCAACCGGACATTGGCTTTTGACATCTTAAGTTGTGATGAATAATCATTGACTTCCGCATTATTCAGAAGACCGCGACAATCAGTGTAATCAAGCATCGCAAAATATTGCAGCTTCTCGTTACCTCCGGATAGAGAAACATTTATCCTGTCCTCAGATCCCTTATTTTTAAAAAGCTCATCTTTCCAGTTTACATCCGGATAATAATAAGGATCAAGTCCTGCGGAGAATGAATTCAATTCATAATCATTATACATGCGTGATAAACCGTCATTCTCTCTGCCCATATTCATTGCTTTAGCATAGGTATATGCGTCAACAAAATCTGCGGTAGAGGGATTAAAAGTGAATTTATGATCATATGATACCGAAATTGATTTCTTATCCGCACTCCCTCTTTTTGTTTTTACATATATTATGCCGTTTACCCCTTCATATCCATAAAGTGCTACAGCCGCCGCATCTTTAAATACAGATACTGATTCCACCTCATCTACCGTCAGATAATCTATTGACCGTTCTATACCGTCGACAAGAATTAGAATATTGTTATCACTTGTCGTCTGTATACCTCTTATATTAAAGTTTCCTCCATAATTTTCGTCTCCTGCAAAACCTCCGCTTTTTATTGCAGTCAAACCAAGAATACGCCCGTAAAGAGCATCCTTCAATGTAATGGCTGATGTTTTTCTAAGCTCCTCTCCGGAAACAGTCTGAACGGAAGCTGTAGAAATATGCCTTTTTTGTCGTATACCCATCCCCAGCTCCACGCTTTCTGTTTCCATAGCGGCAGACTGAGCTCTTACAGTAAGGGAAGACGCAAGACATAATACAGCGACACCTCCCTGTCTTAATATATTTTTATTTTTCATTGATTTTCAGTTAAACTGGATTATTAATACCATCCCGGATTCTGTGTCAATCCGTAATTCTTATTAATCTCTTCAGGAGGCAGAGGTGCCAAAATCCATTTATTTGACCATGCAGCCGGATTATTCCATACAAATCGCGGATTACTGCTTTCTGTAGCAATATCATAAGGTACATATTCAAATTTTGTAGGGAAAGGTTCTGACGAGTCCCATGGCCTTTCAACTCTTTCATCTCCGGCATCATTAAGACGATAAATTTTAAGTCCTCTTAATCTTTTCGTAAAATCATCTTTCAGAAGACGTCTGTTCATATCATGAAAACGGCTCTCACATTCAAAAGCAAGTTCACAAGCTCGTTCTCGTAAAATCTCCTTTATAAGATTATCCTTATCAGAAGTGAGAGAAAGTTCGGGGTTTTTAACCTCAAGATTTGCAAGTCCTACCCTGCTCCGTACTTTGTTTACCTGGGTAAGAGCATCAACATTACGTCCCGATTCTGCAAGGGCTTCTGCATAGATAAGATGCATCTCTGCCATTCTTAGATATGATACCTGAACAGGCTCGTCATCAATGGTTCCCATACCTCCCTGATCATCAGAGCCAAGGTCAAGAACAAATTTATATGTCGGAAATCCATGAGGTTTACACGCGTAGGTATTGCCTGATACCTGAAACTCACCTCCTACCCAGAGCTGAACAGGATTTCCGGAATCATAATACTGGTATTTATAATTCTGCTTCTGCACCACCATACTTTCATAAAGACGGGGATCACGGTTCTCAAATATGTTTATCTGAGCGGGACGCTGATTATAATATTTCTGTCCGTCAAAGTTCTTTCCGTCTGCCCATGGAAACATCTCCATCCAGTCGAGTGTTGCCGCGCTTGCTCCCGAATGCCATACATTGGCAGGTGCCTGGTCCCACTCTTTCATATACACACGGTCATGAACCTCTATCAGTTTTTCTCTGTTGCCTCTTGCTCTGTAAGCATCACGAAATGCTTTTCTATATCCGTCTTCAGTAAGAGAAGTAGCCTGGATCAACTGATAATAACCTCCGTTATTATCATTCATTTCAAAAAAGCGCTCACACGCTTCCACTACGTCAAGCCATCTCTGCTTATCATAATCACCATACCATACATGAAGTTTGTCGACAGCTTCCTGAGGACCTTCTGTGCAATAAGGAGTGTCATTGTTGAATATCGGACTTGCGGCAAAATGAAGAATTTTTGCTTTAAGTGCGGCAGCTGAACCTTTAGTTACCCTTCCTGCCCATGTGGCGATTTCTGAATCAGGAATATTCCATGGCAATGCTGGCTCACCTATAGCATCATCAAGAAGGCTCACTGCATACTCCACTGTCCCGGCTATGGAAGAACGCCCCTCACTTAGCTGCTCATCACCCTTAAAGGCATGATCCACTATCGGTAGACCGCCGAAATGACGTATTCCGTCAAAATATTTAGCAGCAAGAATAACTTTACTTTCAGCGGTATATCTTGCTTTTTCTGCGGCTGTCATATCCGGAACGCGATGAATATTGTCTATTAGGAGATGACAGTCTCTGACACAATTCCATATCGAACGTTTAGATGTATTTGACATGTTCTGGATCCCTCCCTGAGAAATAAAGGCAAAGCGGCTTTGTACCCATCCCGGATTGGCATTGGCAGCTGTAAGATTTCCGGTATAGAACAGTCGGCCCAGATCATCCCACCCAAGTTCTGAGTGCATAAGGTCTCCTAATGATTCCATGCTTCCGGCATTCAGCGTATAGCAACTCTTGAACGGAGTGTACAATCCTTCATAACACTGCCATAGAAGATATTCGGTATATATTTTTTTAGAAAAGATCACTTCCTCATTCATATCTTCACCCTCCGCCTTTTCAAGAAACGAGTCGGCAAACTTCAATTCATCGACACATCCGGCGAAAAGAAATATACTTATCATGAGAATAAGGTTTTTCTTTTTCAGACTATATATATTTTTCATGTTCAATAGATTTAAAAATTAATTTTAGCTCCCAGATTAAAGACTCTCATCACAGGATATTTTATAAATTCATTATATCCGCCTCCGGTATTCTCCGGATCATTGGCATCAAGTGGTGTAAAAGTCAGAAGATTGGTTCCGTTCAGATAGACTCGTATGTCACTTCCTTTTGCAAGCCAGCTTTTGTTTCTTATCGTATATCCGATCTCTGCATTTTTCAGTCGCATATATTTTGAGTCATAATACCAGATATCTGAATTTGCCTGATTCTGTTTCTCATTGGCAAACGTTATTCTTGGAAGCTTAGCTGAAGAAGCAGTTTCCTCTGTCCATGAATTCTGTTCCACCCATTTTAACAGCGATGAGTTATACTGCTGTCCGAATGGCTGTCTGTAGACACCGTCAAGATTTCTTGAAACATTAGCCGCTCCGGTCCATAGCATTGTAAAATCAAAATTCTTATATGAGAAACTAAGATTAAGGGCGAAAGTATATTCAGGATTATCAGTATGTCCCATATACATCTGGTCATATTCCTCTGTTATCTTTCCGTCTCCGTCGATATCTACATATACAGCATCACCGTTCATGAGTGTTGAAACAAGCTGAGAAGGTAGTTCACGTCCATATTTCTGCATATATCTATCCTCGGTCTTTCCTTTCTCATAAAACTCAAAGAAAAGATATCCTTTTCTGGCTCCTATCGAGTGGCCCGTTGCGTATGTCCAGTATGGAGAGACACTTGAGTCTTCTGTAAGGCCCAGTTTCTGACCCATATAACTGTCGGCCGTTACCAGTTTATCAGGCTTGCTTATTTCAGCCATTTCAAGAATCTTATTTTTTGCATAAGACACGGAAGGTGCTACCATAAACGTAAAATCATTACCGATTTTTCCATTCCATGCTGCGGAAATCTCATATCCCTGATTTTTTACTCTTCCGTAATTGATATATGAAGGTCTTAATGCTGTTGGGGCTTGTATCATATTCTCATTATTTATAAGAATATCTTTTCGGTCTTCATAAAAATAATCGACATTAATGCTTAATCGGTCATTGAAAAATTTAGCATCGGCTCCGTAATTGAACTTTGTCGCTGTCTCCCATGTCACATCTGGTGATGCTGAAGAATATTCTCTGGCTGCATTAAGAAATACCAGGTTGGTAGTTCCGAAATTATATCCTGCAAAATCATCTATATTATTGTAATATCCGTTTGAAATCTGCCATGCTTCAGGAAGATATAGAAATCTGTAACCCTGACAGTTGTCATTACCTACTGTACCTATGGAAGCTCTCAACTTCATATAAGAAGCAATTGGCTTGAGATTTTCCCAGAAATTCTCCTGTGAAAGTGTCCATCCTACAGATGCTGACGGGAACAGGCCATATCGTTTGCCTTTTGCAAAATTTTCAGAACCGTTATAACCGACATTAACATCAAAAAGGTATTTATACTTATAGTTATATGTCACACGCCCTACAAGACCGACATATCCTTTTGGTATCGAAACATAAGTTGATCCGGCCGAATCCCATGGATAATAACTCTTTGACTGATTGTATAATACAAGACCTGTCACTCCGTGATCACCAAACTGTCTGTTATAATTAATAGCGGCTTCTGCATACCAGTCTCTCTCCGGCCATGAACTTTCTGTATAACCCGGATTCCAGTAATCCCCGCTTCTTTGTAATGCTATATTGCCATTACTTTCCAGAACGGGCATAAACTGTGCAGGTTTATCGTTTGTTCTGTCTTTTACCTGATAATAAGTCGAGTTGTACGATCCTTTTATCTTGAAATCAAGACCGGGAGTAAGGAAGTCCAGTTTCAGTTTGTATACAAGGTCCATATTAAGAACATTTGTATTTGTCTGTTTATACCCCTGACCGTAGAAGGTGTCAAGCCCGTCACGAGATGATACCGCAGATTCAGAAGATATATACTGAGGATTAGTTTTTATCCATTTATCTCCCACTATTCCTGCACCCGAAAAAGGTTGGGCATCCATCAGGTAACGGAAAATATATTCTTCTCCTTCTGCGCCACCACCATTACCGATAGAACGTTTATTTTCGATTCTCCCTCCCATATTAATAGACAATTCATTGTACTTGCCCAGATTCAGGTCTAGATTTGCTCTATAGTTATATCTCCTGTAACCAAAATTGGTATTAGGGTCAGATCCGAATGTTTTAAAAAGACCATCCTGATCAAGCATACCTACGGAAACAAAGAATTTTGAAATATCATTACCTCCTGTAACAGATACATTATGCTGACTTTGCATTGCACGATCATTCATTATATAATCTATCCAGTTAATACTCGGATACAACAACGGCTGATCCTGATCTTTGAAATGACGTACTACATCATCTGAAAATCGTGGAAGATTTCCGTCTGATATGCGAGCTCTGTTAAATGTATTTGCATAAGTGTAAGAGTCGGCAAATTCAAGAAATTGAGTCACAGTCTGAACACCCCATGATGTTGATGCAGATATTCTTGTTTTTCCGGATTCACCTCTTTTTGTGGTTACCAGAATTACGCCATTAGCCCCGCGAACACCAAATACGGCAGTTGCCGATGCATCCTTTAATACAGTAATGTCTGCAACCTCGTTAGGGTCAATCTGAGTAAAACTTCTTTCAACTCCGTCAACAAGAATAAGCGGGCTACTTCCATTTAAAGATGCCTGACCTCGTATAAAGATTGTTGGATCATCAGCTCCAGGGACACCGGAATACTGAACAGTAGAAACACCAGGTAGTTTTCCTGATATAGCATTTCCCAGTGATGCCGTAGGAGACTTTAGAAGCTCCTTAGTATTGACACTTGATACGGAACCGGTAACGGTCACTTTCTTCTGTTGGCCATAAGCGATCACTACAACTTCCTCAAGAGACTGAGAGTCAGGATCCATTAGAATCTTAAAAAACTTCTTCCCATCTACAACTATCTCTTTTGACTTATATCCCATATAAGAAAGAATAAGAGTCGCATCGGGAGAAACACTAATCATAAAATTTCCGTCAAAATCGGTTATATTTCCATTTGTTGTCCCCTTCTCTATTACAGTAACCCCAATCATTGGCTCTCCTGTTTCATCTAAAACCGTTCCATTTACCGAAATCTCCTGAGCAAAGATCATACGCGGTATGAGACAGAATATTGCTATCACATACCATTTTAGCTTTTGTGGTATTTTCATTGGTATTTATATAATAAAATAATAGTTTTCAGTCACGCCTTCATTGTAAATGATATTTCATGTTTTCCGCAGTTTCAACAATCAGTATAAAGGGAAAGTATATTCCCTTCATACTCTTGTCTATTTAATCTATTTATCCATCCGTTAATATGAGAACTGACATCTCCTGTATATTAACTGCACATCAACTTTATGGTCACAAATATATATTCCTTTATCTTTTTCATGGGTTCTAAATATGTTTTAAACCCTACTCTTTCTCTCATGGTACATTTTGTAACCATCATGATACAAAATAAACCTTCATCAAACTTTCCCTACGATTCCCATATAGTTGAATTTTAATATATTTACATCCAAATTTGATATATATGAAAAAGCACATTTTCCTGTTTTTGATGATTCTCGTTTGCTTAAAGATGAGTGCATATCAGGGTATAAATTTCAACACGCTGGATGTCCGGGCAGGGCTGTCAGACAATTACGTCCAGTGTATCCATAAGGACAGCTATGGATTTATGTGGTTCGGCACTCTTAACGGACTCAACCGTTATGACGGTTATCACTTTAAAAAATACAATACTATACCACTTGGCGCATACAATAATAATATTGAATGGATCGCAGAAGACGGTTCCGGAACAATCTGGCTAAAATCTCAGAATAAATACTGTTTCTACAACAGAGAAAATGATGAACTGGACTGCAACTTGGGTCCGCTTTTTGAGAATCTCGGAATTAAAGAAGATATTAAATCTGTCTATATTGACGAAGACAGAAACATATGGTGTACAGCTCTGAAAAAAGTCTTTCTTTATGATTTCAGAAATAACCGGCTTTATGAATATCCTTATCAGGAAAACAAAGAAATACTAGATATAACATGTCGTGATTCCAAAGCTTACATTCTTTTCGCAAGCGGAGAAATCGCTTCTATTGATTCGAAAAACGGAAACATTCACACCGTCACACATCGGGATTTGCTACACGGATTTATTCCTCATATTTATATAGATACTAATCATGACCTTTGGTTCTATATGAAGCATACTCCACATATCCATATTTATTCCGAATCCGTTAAAAGCTGGAGTTTTATAGATCATGATCTTTTCAATTCCGGAAAAAACACAATAACTTCTATCATTGATGACCAACAGGATAAAGTCTGGATTGGAAGCGATAATATGGGAATACTGGTTTATAATATGAACTCTGGTGAAATATCATGTATAAATAAGACTCCGGAGAGATTGTTTTCCCTGCCAAGTAATCATATATCTGCTTTTTTCAGAGATGACAAAAACACGATGTGGGTAGGAACGGCAAAGCAAGGCATAGCTTATACCAATCTTAACAATCAGTATTTTGACAGTTTTCTATGCCCCATTGACGGAGATATAAGTTGTATAAACGAAGATGACAGAGGTAATATATGGTTTGGTTATGATGGTGAAGGTATAGCTTCAATAAACAAAGAAACGGGAAAATATTCTTTCTTTAATTCCTTTAACAGCAATATACCAACAGGGCTGACAGTTTGTTCATACACGGATTCTCACGACCGTATGTGGTGGGGAACTTTTGGGAAGGGTGCCTTTTATTATAAAGACAATAAATTTTCAATATTAAATAATGAATTAAAAAATGACAGTTATCCGGAATATATAAGGAGAATAACGGAAGATAAACTTGGTAACATTTGGTTTGCTACCTTTGCCCATGGTCTTTATTGTCTTAATCCCCAAAATGAACTCTCCGTTTATAATGTAGACAACTCCATTCTACTTACTAATTATATAGCTGATCTTTCCTGCTCTGACGGGAAAACCCTTTATATCGCCACTAGTTCAGGTGTATATCAAATGAATACCAATTCAAAACAAATGATAAAACTTGAAAAGGACAGACACGGAAATGATATTATTCAGGATAATGCCGCAAACTGCCTGTTTCAGGACAGCCGTGGATTATTATGGATAGGTGGGCAGAAAGGTATAAATATATACAATAAAGAAATCGGAGTGCACCGAAACTTTTCAGTAGCAGAAGGGTTGTCAAACCCTTATATACACGCCATAGTTGAAGATTCCTCAAAAAACATATGGCTTGTTACAGACAAAGGCCTCACTCATGTTATAATATCCGAAAACTCTAAACCCGGAGATTATGATTTCAACTGTTTTCCGTATTATAAAGAAGATGGCGTAGCAAATTTCAAATTCAATAACTTTGCTGTTCTTCGTAAACAAAACGATGAAATTATAATAGGCGGAAGCGGTGGCTATATCAGAATCCATCCGGATTTTAAAGATCAACCATCATATCCCGGTCACGTTACATTCACAAATCTTTATCTTTATAATCAACATATTGGAGTAGGAACAAAATCATCTGACGGCCGTGTTCTCCTTAATAAAAACATTCAGATGCTTGATGAGATAACAATGAATCATTCTGATACTCATTTTGCTCTTGAAGTGTCTGCTATGGATTACGGAAATATGCATAAACAGGAATATGCTTATCGTTTAGGAAATAATGGTGAGTGGATAAAACTTGAAGGAAACCGTATATATTTCAATAAACCGGCACCGGGGAAACATCTTCTTCAGGTAAAAGTGACAGAGGACAAGGAATCAAACAGTCATACGCTTTCAGCTATGACAATAATTGTAAAACCTCCTTTATGGCTCTCCGCACATGCATATCTGCTTTATTTACTTCTTGCTATTAGCTTGCTTGTTTTTGTAATCAGAAACATAAAGAAAAAGCAACAACGCATACTTAATGAAAAGAAGCAGGAGATAGAAACTGCCAAAATACAGGAGATGAATGAATCAAAGATGCGTTTTTTTACAAATGTAAGCCATGATCTGCGAACACCTCTCTCTCTTATAATAACACCTCTTGAAAAGCTGACAATGCTGGAACTTCCTGAGAAGGCAAAAAATGATATAGATCTTATTAATCGTAATGCCCATATTTTACTTAACGAAGTAAATCAGCTTCTTGATTTCAGAAAACTAGATCAGCTGAAAACATGTTATACTCCTTCTTTCGGTAACATATCGGAGTTTATAAAAGATATATGTAATTCTTTCAGACCTCTTATTCTAAAAAATAAGATAAATCTGTACCTGCAGATAAATTCCCCGGTGATAGAAATGAATTTTGACCGAAATAAACTGCAGCGTATAATTTTTAATCTTCTTTCAAATGCAGTGAAATACAACCGCGAAAACGGATCTGTAACTGTCACTATTGATAAAATACTTTCCGAAGAGGGCGAACAGATCTCAATAAGGGTTGCTGATACAGGAATAGGAATAAAAGATGAAAATAAGGAAAAAATATTTGAAAGATTCTATCAGGAGCATCATAAGGAAACTGCTTATATCGGAAGCGGCATCGGATTGCATATCGTACAGGAATATGTGTCAATGCATGGAGGAATAATCTCCGTTTGCAATAATAATCCTGAAGGGACTGTATTTACTATCCTTATACCGTTGAAAGGTTCTGAAGTCATTATCTCTGATACCATAAATGACAATAGCGGTACGAAGGATAGCGAATTAAAAAATATCAAACCAACAGTGCCGGACATTCTTGTAGTTGAAGACAATGATGACTTCAGACATTTTATCACTACATGTCTGAAAGAACATTATAATATTTATGAAGCCGCTGACGGCAAAGCAGCTCTTAAGATACTTGGCCGACATGATATCAGTCTTGTCTTAAGTGATGTCATGATGCCGTTAATGAACGGATATGAACTATGCAACAGAATAAAAACCGATATACGATTCTCTCATATTCCGGTAATCCTTCTGACAGCGAAATCTGCTGAGGAAAATATTCTGGACGGATTAATGGAGGGTGCCGATGACTATATAACAAAACCGTTTAATATAAAGATATTATTACTGCGAATCGGAGCATTGCTTAAAAGGAGTGAAAGCAATCATGAGAAATTCAAATCCCTTGATGTCTCGCCGTCTGAAATTACTATAAGCTCCCTTGATGAACAACTTATAGAAAAGGCAATAAAATGCGTGGAGGAAAATATGGGCAATCCGGATTTCTCTGTTGAAGAGCTTAGTTCCGGTGTAAATATGAGTCGCGGACATCTGTATCGAAAACTTATGCTGATAACAGGAAAATCACCTCTTGAATTTATACGTACAATACAGACAAAACGGGGAAAACAGCTTCTTGAACAAAGCCAGCTGAGCATATCTCAGATAGCATATAAAATAGGTCTTTCTCCTAAACAGTTCAGCAAATCTTTTAAAGCTGAATATGGTTGTCTGCCGTCCGAATATGAAAAAAACAATAAAGAGGAAGATCAGACAAAGTCATTTTAATCATATTCTTACCTTATATCAGGAAATATCTCATTTTTTAATCTCTTTACAGTCTCTTTATTTTAAGGAGACTGTATTTTTTTTGCCTAGTTAATAAGAGTTTATTTTCAGATCAGCATTTGCTGCGAGTCACGCGTCAGGAACGGCTGTCTGCCGAAAGGGATACGTATGTGTCGCAGCCGGAAGCAAAGTGAGCTCCGGTAGGGGCCAGACTGCATCTTCACCGGGAATCAAATAAAAAGAAGAACTTATTCTTATTTATATCATGTTTACTTGAACGAGAGTTTTCGGAATAAGTATTGCCGGTCATTCAGCCGAAAAGAAGTGGAGAGAATGAGGATTTTTCTTTAAACAAAAATCCTCAATTCAAATTTCATTAAAACACATATCTAATGAAAATTTAAATTGGGGATCTATATATATACAGTAAAAGAAGATAATAGATGAATAAGATAAAAAAAACAATTAATTCATTATTTACTTAATGACGGGGAATAACTCTTTTATTCCCCGATTATCAAAAACCATTCCTGCGGTTTCACAACTTCGGAATCAAAATCTAAACACATTATAGAATCTACAATAATTAACAAACATAGTATAGTATGATTTATCTTCTCAGATAAGTTTTTTTGACTAGTACAGTATTATCAGACATCGTCATCCTACAGATATTATATCCTTCGGCAGGAGTTGAAATACTATTTCCCGAAAGATCATAGTATTCGGTTCTGACAACTTTTCTCTCTTTTTTGTCCAGCCTTGATTGGTGGACTTGTTCTGCGGATGAGAGATTATCCGTTTTATTCTCTTCTGTTATTTCCTTAATGGTAACATTCAAACATCCTGATGTGATATTTCCTAATACTTTATATCCTGTCCCTATAGCCGGAACTGAAACCAGACTCAATAAAATCAACGAGTATAACCATGACTTCATAACGATCAGGAATTAATATTCAACAATTTATCATATTCTGATTCTTCAGACATATGAATTATTACCGATACAAACTTAAAAAATAGTTTTTTTATGCAAAAGACTGGAAATAACTAATTTACAGATTGACACAATAGATATATAAATCTGATACAAAACAATATCAGACGATGTATCATTATATACATATCAAGGATACATTTTAAACATGTGAACTATTTTCAGACATCATTTGGGCATAAAACAGACGTAAAACGAATCGGACATTCTCAAATGACACATATTTCCCGGCAGAATATCACATTTCAGACATTCGTATTCTGCCTTTTTATGAGCAAATTTCTGTTATGTCACATAAATTATGTAAGAAATCACTTTAAATAAGAGATTTCTGAGTCTGGACAAAGAAAAAGCGCTGAACATAAATCTTATTTCGATTTACGTTCAGCGCTTATATCTGAATTCAGATTATCTTAAACTCTGAATTATTTTTTCTTAGCCGGAGCAGGAGTTGCCGCAGCAGGATTTTCTACACCAAGAAGTTCAACTTCAAATACAAGAGTTGAATTTGCTTTGATTTTCTGTCCGGCACCGCGTTCGCCGTAAGCAAGATCAGAAGGGATGTATAGAATATATTTAGATCCTACAGGCATAAGTTTCAAAGCTTCTGTCCATCCTGCGATAACCTGGTTAACGCCGAATTCAGCAGGTTCGCCACGCTCTACAGAGCTGTCGAAAACTTCTCCGTTAAGAAGTTTACCTGTATAATGAACTTTTACTTTGTCTCCGTCAACAGGAACCTGACCGTTACCCTGAGTAACAACCTGATATTGTAGTCCGCTTGGAGTAGTTACAACACCGTCTTTTTTTGCATTTTCGTCAAGGAAAGTCTGACCATCAGTTTTGTTTTTATCAGCTTCTTTTTTCTCAGCATTCTGGAAATAGTTCTGAATAATGTTGATAGCCTCTTCCTGAGTCATAACAGTTTCTGTACCTTTTAAAGCATTAGCAAAACCTGCAATCATATCATCTACGTTAGCTGTTCCGCCAGGGAAAGATTCAAGATTCTGTTTGTAGCTTAGTCCTGTATTAACACCAATTGCATAGCTTACACTGTCAAGATCGGTTTTTAATGAAGCTTTCTGTTTACAATCACAAGAAACAACAGTCAGAGCAAGCGCACCGGCAAGCACTGGCAATAGCACTCTTTTTTTCATTTAATTTTTTATTTAGATTTAGAAAATTCAAAAGTTATAATATGTTTAACGCTTTTAAAACAAGTTTATTATGCGTCAGACAAATTTAATACAAAATGTCGGAATATTACAAAACTTTCAGAAGTTCAACATCAAATATTAAAGTACTGTTTGGAGGAATAGCATCTCCTGCACCTCTCTCACCATAAGCAAGTTCTGAAGGAATTACAAGTTCCCACTTAGAACCTTCCGGCATAAGCTGTAAAGCTTCTACCCATCCCGGAATTACCTGATTAACGCCAAATTCAGCCGGCTGGCCTCTTTTTTCCGAACTGTCGAATACATGGCCGTCAATAGTCTTACCTGTATAGTGTACTCTTACTTTATCTGTAGCTCCCGGTATTTTACCGTCACCCTGTTTAATAACTTTATATTCCAAACCACTTGGCATAACGATTACGCCCGGTTCCTGAGCAAATTTTTCAAGATATGCGATTCCGCCCTCTTTATTTTTTTCTAGCAGTTCGTTGTTTAGTTTTTCAAAATACTCATTTACAATCTGCTTAGCTTCATCAAAACTGATTTCAGGTGTTGTACCGTCATAAACTGATTTTAATGCTTTAGCGAACTCTTCCACATTAAGATTTTTAATTCCTGTCCCAACAAAGTTGTGACCCATGCTCAAACCAAGAGCGTAGCTTACTTTATCCATATCGTTTATTTAAAATAAATAATTATATAAACAATTATATCGTAGAAAGGGTTCTTTCGGATCCTAACTACTTTATGATCATATTACAAAACTAAATATATTTACATATCTATTATTAACATAAGGAATAAATTATCAAAATTTACAGTTTGAATATATGATATATCTATTCTAATATTTATTCTCTTATGTCTTTATGCATATTAACTATATAAAACACATCTATAGTATTCACAACAATAGTGAAAAAATCATGTCATAAAAAAAGGAATGCCTTACGACATTCCTTTATATTCTTATTTATAATCAGCTTCTTCGCTTTTCCTTAACAGCCTCAAGGACATTGATAATATAATCCCCAAGCTTTTCTGATTCAGAGATAAGATCCATATAGAATGTTCCGGCCTGATATTCGTAATCGCCTCTTTTTACATTCTCTATATTCTCATTTCTAAGCTGGTTTCTGAAATTATTTATCTCATCTTCCTTATTAAATGCTTTGTTAAGATCAGATTCAAGCATCTCATTTTTAGCCAGTATCATTGTCATGTTTTCCAGAGCCTGTTGTGTCAGTTTGAACATTTTCTCAACATTATCTACAATATATTGAGTGAATTCAACATGAGCTTCGCTTTTTCTTACCATTGTACGGGCAAGATGGAAGCAGCTGTCGCCGATACTTTCGATCTCATCAACCACTTTAAACATCGATCGCATCTGATTTTCCGATCCATATGAGATGTTATTTGTAGTGATGTGATTAAGATAATTGGCTATTTCAAGCTCCATTCTGTCGGATATCTTTTCATATTTTTCTATTCTGCTGTACAGTTTACTGTAGCTTTCACTACCCTCCTTTTCGTGGAAAAGATCATGTGTGAGCGAGAGCATTCGCTGTGTCCTCTCTGCATATACTACTGTTTCTTTTTTTACCTGAAGAAGTGAAAGTTCACCTGTTGACAGCATACCTGAAGATATATATCTAAGCTGGAATTCCTCATCATTCTGTTTCTGAGGAATGATCTTGGTAACAATCTTGACATAGAAGTTAACAAACCAGATCATAAGAAGCACGTTCGCTATATTGAATATGGTATGAAATAATGAAAGTGCATAAGAAGTTGCAACCTGCATGTGATGAAATTCTTTCTGCATGTTGAGTATACCAGCCTCAGAAGCATTGACAGAGGCATCGTCCAGTTGATTGACGATTGCAGGATCAGTAGCATTCACAAAATTCATCAATTGCGTAGGATCTCCCGGTCCATATTCTGTAACAATCCATGCTACCATTTTTGTAAACGGAAAGAATAACGCAAGCATCCATAATACACCGAAAATATTGAACATAAGATGGGCAAAAGCAGCTCTTTTTGCAGAAACGTTAGCGTTTAATGCTGCCATATTCGCAGTAATAGTCGTACCGATATTTTCACCTAGTACCATCGCTGCGGCAATTTCAAATGAAATCCAGCCTTTACTGCACATGATAAGCGTAATCGCCATAGTGGCAGAAGAAGATTGTACAATGACGGTAAGTATTGATCCGATAAGAAGGAAAAGAAGCACCGAGCCAAAGCCCATATCCGTATAATCGGTAAGAAAAGACAGAATCTGAGGATTACTTCTTATGTCAGGCACCGAATTTTTCAAAAAATCAAGCCCCAGAAATATAAAGGCGAAGCCCATAAGAAATTCTCCCCAGGACTTTCGGTGACTGTTACTTGTAAAAAGGAGCGGTACGGCAAGTGCCATAAGAGGTATCGCAAAAGTCGCGATATTTACTTTAAATCCGAAAATCGAAATGATCCACGCCGTTACGGTCGTACCGACGTTTGCGCCCATAATCACGGATATTGACTGGGCTAATGATAATAGTCCGGCATTCACGAAACTTACAACCATTACAGTTGTCGCTGATGATGACTGAATAAGTGCTGTAATAAGTATACCGGTAAGGACTCCCATTACACGGTTTTTTGTCATTACAGTAAGGATACTTCTCAGCTTATCACCTGCAACCTTTTGCAATCCTTCGCTCATTATTTTCATTCCGTAAAGGAACATCCCCAGCGAGCCTATAAGCTGTAAAAAATCAAGAAATGAATAGTTCATTAAATTATAATTATAGTGATTTTACTTTGTTTGTAATTGAACTGAAACAAAAATAAATCAAAAAAACAGGGAAATAAAAGAGGTTTTGCAAAAATTTACATGAATGATAAATAAATACATTTTGTAATATCGTTGTATTATTGCAACTATATATTTGCATGTTAAATAGATATCTCATCCCGTCAATTTTCTAATAAGAGCAACAAACATCGTTAATTTTTGTTCAAGTTAAACTTCTGCATCTAATATTGATGATAAACATTTCTTCTTCTTCAAAAGCTCTTTTTAATATAAAATCTCAATAATAAATTTATTTATTTCTCTTCCCTGAACAGACCTTTAACTTAAAATACCTGATCTTTTATTCTTAAAATACTTTCATTTTTTAATATACAAAAGTGCTTTATTTATAATGAATTAATGCATAACTATAAAGTTTTCAAAAACTTAAGACAAAGGCCAATAATTATTTATTATTAATTACTGTTAATTGAACCGTTAATATTTACCATTAATATTAATTTTACATCAATTAAAATTACTATATTGATATTTAGTTATAGAATTGAAATTAAATACAATATATATTGGATATATTTAATGCTATTACCATTAATAAATCACAAGAATGAACAGAGTTATTAAAATCACATTTTTGTTATTCATTTTCTTCTCACATATATATGCTGAAGATGCAAGAAGGTCTTCTGCCAGAATCAACTTTACCTTTGATGATTCCGGATTAGATACTTGTTTTTATACAAATGAATATACGTTTCAGATACTTAAAAACTATCTGAGGAACAGTAATTACGGAGTTTCTGATTCAGTTTATTCTCAGTCAGGACTTATGTCTTCTTTGAATATTACAAGTAATTATAATCTTAACAATGATAAGATGTCTGATTTCATGAGATATATTGTTACGGTGATTCCGGAACTGAGATATTTCAATGTAATGGATAATAACAATATCGTTGTCTGGTCACAACAGAATAAAAGAATTAAGGAAGTATGTCTGTCTTCTACCAAACATAGCGGGGATTTCCCTCTTAACTATGTTCAGATTTCAGAGATAGATCCTATTCGTCCGGGATATATTTCAGGTAGCGAAATCAGTTATAATATGGAGACTCCTTCATATAGTTCGGCTTCTTCAACTGATAAAGATAGACGTTATCTTCCGTTTATGATAAAGACTAATCTTCTGTATGATCTTGCAACGGCAGCAAATATTGAACTTGAATTTCCTGTAGCAAGAAAATGGAGTATCGCAGCCGATTTTATGTTTCCCTGGTGGCAGGATAACAATAATCAGCATACTCTCAGAATACTTAGAGGAACTCTTACAGGTAAATACTGGTTTAAGGATATTGACTTGCGTGCAGAACGTCCGAAGGGCTGGTATCTGGGTGCATTCTATAGCGGAGGCAAATTTGACGTACAGTATGATAAAAAAGGATATGAAGGCGATTGTTATCTATCCGGAGGTATCAGCACGGGATACGCTCATCCTGTAGGTAAGCATTTCGCAATGGAGTATAGTTTAGGCGCAGGTTATTTTAAAGCAGATTACGAAAAATATACTTCCATATCCGGATCAGATAATAAATTCGTACGCAGAATAGAGAAAAAAGACGATTACAATTATATCGGATTATCTGACCTTAAGGTATCTCTTATATGGTATCCGTCTTTTAGAAAGAGAAAATAGTCCCTGAAAAAGGTAATATTTTCAGTCCGTCTGATATTTAAACGATAAAGTATTTAAGAACTTTATTCAAGAATAGATATATACGCAAAAAAATAAAGCATCTTCAAAATGTCATAAAGACAGTATTGAAGATGCTTTTTATTTTAACCGGTTATACAGGAAGCAATTTCCTTATTTGCCGAATTAATTAGTTTTATAATCATACTTGATTTCAGCAAGCTCTTTGTTGGCTTCAACAATCTTGTTAGCAAGACTCTGTTTGTAAGCGACAAATTTTTCTGCGATAGTTTCATCACTAAGAGAAAGAATCTGAACAGCAAGAATAGCCGCATTCATCGATCCGTTGATTGCCATAGTCGCAACAGGAATTCCCGGAGGCATCTGAACCATTGCGTATAAAGCGTCAAGACCTTCCAGACTTGATTTGATAGGCACTCCGATTACCGGAAGCGGAGTCATTGCCGCAATAACGCCTGCAAGGTGAGCAGCCATACCCGCTGCCGCAATAATTACCTTAATTCCTCTTTCTTTTGCGTTAGTTGCAAAGTCTTCAACTTCTTTTGGTGTACGGTGAGCTGATAGAGCATTAATTTCAAAAGGGATACAAAACTCGTTTAAAAGATCTGCTGCCTTTTTCATAACAGGAAGATCAGAAGTACTTCCCATAATAATACTGACTACTGGTGTCATCAAAATTTATTTTTATTGTTATTAAATAATAGGATCGTTTTATTAGAATCTTTTCAAAAACCGATACAACTGCAATTTTAAGCAATCGGATTAATGCCCCGGAACCCGGATTATTAACTTATCTACTTTTACTTTTCAGTATCTCCGAGACTATCAAGATAGTCTTTGTATTGCTGAGAATTCATCAGATACTGAGTTTCTGCAATATCATCAAGCTCTGCTTTTATTATCCATCCCGCTCCGTAAGGATCATCATTTATAAGAGAAGGATATTTGTCCAGCTCTCCGTTAAATTCCATTATTACGGCAGAAAACGGAAGAATAAGATTCACAACCTTATAGGCTGATTCTACAGAACCAAAAGTACGATATTTTTCCAGATTTTCCCCTAAGGAATTTACATCTACATAAATAATATTTCCGATTTCTGTTTGCGCATAATCGGTAAGACCAATATATACAATGTCATTTTTTACCTGTACCCATAAATGGTCTCTGGTATATTTAAGGCTTTCCGGGATATTCATAGACTCTGCAGTTAAAGGGTTAATAATATATTATAACACATATGTACTTATTGACATTAATAACAAAATCCAGCCTAATCCGTTCGCATATCCGGCCATCACCTGACCAAAGGTATGACAATTAAGATAAATACGGGCTGTTCCGACAGCTCCTGCCGCAAGTATTACGAGGGACAAAGCCCATAACGGAATCATTGCATATACGACATAAAGATATATCACTGCTGCCATTATTCCTCCCATTCCGGTTCCGTGTGCGCTTATCTTCCATTTAAGTGTGACAAACATGCACGTGATAAGAGAGAAAGATGCTCCGATAAGCATAGAGATCATCCATACCGGAACTTTAAGACGGTAAAGCAATATGGCACACGCAAGATAACATAGTATAGTTATGATATATGGTATGAGTCTGTCTTTTCTGTTATAAAGATTTACGGAAGATATCACTTTGAAAATCTTAAGAAGCAAAATGAAAAGAGCAGGAACAACAAGAGTGAAAATCGCCACAATACCGGTTATTATGGATTTATAGCTCATTGGCATGGCACTCAGATAAGAATCTTTAAACATGAGTACAAAACAATAGACCGGCATAAATAAAGGCTGAAACACAATAGATAAAATGTGGGAGATAATCTTCATTTTCAAATGTTTTATAATTCTTTCTTAATCCTGATAATATTACCAAGCCTATATTATTATATAACTACGAAACTGAGCGGAAAGTTATATTATCATGTCAGATATCTTTCTTATAATTCTTTTCTCAACCTCGCAACCGCAAATCCAAGCTGTTCTCTGTATTTTGCGACTGTCCTTCTCGCCACTATATAACCTTTCTCTTTCAGCAGTTCGCTAAGTTTATCGTCTGCATATGGAGATTTCTTATTTTCTGAATTAATGATATCAGAAAGTATCTTTTTTATTTCTTTCTTTGAAACCTCCTCGCCCTCTTCAGTCACAGAAGACTCTGAGAAAAAATATTTAAGAGAGAAGACTCCGAAATCAGTCATAACATATTTACTGTTGCTGACTCTTGATATAGTGGAAATGTCGAAACCGGTTCTCTCTGCCACATCTTTAAGGATCATAGGTTTAAGATTAACATCATCTCCATTAATAAAGAAGGTTTTCTGAATATCAGCAATAACCTGCATTGTAGAAAGAAGTGTATGATTACGCTGTTTTATTGAATCAATAAACCATTTTGCAGAATCAATCTTCTGCTTTACAAACATTATTGCATTTTTTGTCTGAAGGTTTCTGTTTTCTTTATTTGAATTCCAGTCTTCAAGCTGATTGGTATAATACTCACTTACTCTAAGTTCCGGTATGTTGTTATTATTTAAAGAAACAAAAAGCTTTCCGTCAAAATTCTCTACAATAAAATCAGGAACTATCTGCTCCATTTTATCTTCGATAAGATCAGTCCAGGAAGCTCCCGGCTTAGGATTAAGAGACAGAATCTCGTTAATCACTTCTTTAAGATCATCTTCCGAAACATTATATTTTCTTTGAATCTTATCAAAATGACGTTTTGCGAAACTTTCAAAATCTTCATTTAGAATATCATATGCAAGCTGAGTAATTTGAGTCGCTCTTTTTCTTTCAAGCTGCAAAATCAAGCATTCCTGCAGAGATCTTGCGCCTACTCCTGCAGGGTCAAGATCCTGAACTATGAATAAAGCTTCTTCAAGCTTTTCCATATCAAAATCCAGTCCTTCGCTGAATGCCAGATCATCGCTTATGGCATAAAGATCTCTTGACAGATAACCGTTGCCGTCAAGATTGCCGATTATATATTCGGCACATTTCGCAATGTCCTTATTTATTTCTTTCAGGGAAAGCTGTTCGGTCAGATATTCCGTAAAGCTGCTTGTTCCGGAGTAAGTGAATTCCGGTTGCTTTGATTCCTGCATCTTTGCTGACTGCTGAAGTCTGTAATCAGGAATATCGTCTTCACTTCTGTAATCCCCAAGATCGAACTCGTTGTCTGAAAAGGAACTGTTATCATCTTTTTCATTAAGCGAATCCTTATCATTATCAGACTCCTCTTGTCTTCCGCAATCTTCAAGAGTCGGATTCTCCTCCAGCTCCTTTTTGATTCTTTCTTCAAGTTCGATAACAGGTAGCTCCAGCATTCTGATAAGCTGCACCTGCTGAGGTGTCAGCTTTTGAGTCTGTTGTAATATTTGGCTCTGTTTAATCATCAAATGTAATTAGTCGAAATTTATTAATGTAAATCAAAATCCCATTATATGATTATATGATTATAACATATATGAGATAATATATTTCAAATTTAATGTTTCAATTTAAAATTCTGATCATTAGATGTATATATTAACGGCACTTTATAGAAAGTAAAATTTTCAATATATAAAACTGCTACCTCCCAAAAATTCTCTCAATAATGAAATAGGAGGTATTTCCGCTTCATCGATACATTTAAAATATGACAGGAATCGAAGCAGTCTGTATGCTTCCGCATAGTAAGGTGAAAAGGCCGGGACTTCCTGCAAAAGTGGTTCTGCATGCTTTTTCAGAACTGAAAGTTCATAAAGCATTGCGGAATTAAACATCATGTCTGCATTTTCCTGATATGGGAAAATCCATTTATCCTCACCTGCACGCACACTTGGCCATCTTGCGATGGTATCTTCAGCTGTACATTTTCTGAACTGATTATCTCTTACTATTCTTCTGATCAACCTATTGTCCGTAGTTGGTATCCAGTTATGGTCATCAAGGGATATAGTGGTAAGAGCAGAGACATAAATTCTGAATTTAAGCTTTTCATCAATCATTGTAGTTAGGGCAGGATTCAAAGCATGAATACCTTCCATAATCAGAATATTTCCGGGTTTAAGGCAAAGTTTTTTTCCTTTATATTCTTTTTTTCCGGTTGAAAAATTGTAAGTAGGTATTTCAACCTCTTCTCCGTTAATAAGACGACAAAGATGATTATTGAACAAAGACAAATCTAATGAATAAAGCGATTCAAAATCATAATCTCCATTTTCGTCTCTCGGAGAGTTCTCTCTTTCAACGAAATAATCATCAAGTGATATCGATATAGGATTTATGAGATTTGTCATAAGCTGAATTGAGAGTCTTTTTGAAAATGTAGTCTTCCCTGAGGATGAAGGGCCGGATATAAGAACTACCTTGACATTTCTGCGATGAGCTATTTCATCAGCTATCTTTATAATTTTCTTTTCCTGAAGTGCTTCGCTAACCTGAATAAGAGGCATAACATGACCTTTTGTTATCACCTTATTCATGTTTCCCACATTAGAAAGTTTTGCGATAAAGTTGAATTTGGTAAACTCATTAAGGACGCTCATCATTTTAGGTTGCGGAGTTACCGGTTCTAATCGTGTAGGATTATTTTTCTGTGGAATTATAAGCAGAAGTCCGTCATTGTATCTCTGCAGGTCAAATACCTTGAGCATTCCTGTAGAGGGAAGAAGAGATCCATAATAATAATCAAGGTGGCCATCCAACTCATATATGTCAGTATAAAGCATTCCACTGCTTTCAAGAAGATCAACCTTATCATTCATATCCCTTTTTTTGAACATATCTATGGCAAGAGTTCTGTGAACGGTTTTCTTTATAAAAGGAATATCTTCATTCACAATCTCTCTCATCCTGTCTCGTATCTGTTCAAGAACCTCATCTCCTATTATTTCCCGGTTATTTATATTACAGAAATATCCTCTGGAGATAGGATGCTCAATTCTAAGGCGACTTCCGGGTATTATCTCATCAACAGCTTTGAAAAGGACAAAACAAAGAGAACGCACATAAATTCTCATTCCTGACATGGAACTTATATCTATAAATTCAACATCTTTCGGATTGTATATCTTATAATCAAGTCCAAGCGTAACATTATTAACTCTTGCCCCTACACATAAATGAGGCAGTTTCAAATCCAGTATTTTATATAATTCCGACAGGCTAGTCGTTACAGGTATATCGATATTCTTATCAACATTCTTACAGTAAACATTTACAGTATCCAGCATAATTGATTATCGTCTTAATGGTTTTTTCTAAAGTTAAAATATATTTACTAAAATATATACTTTAAAATAATATTTTCACTCAACGACATTTATTTACTATTAAACACGCTTAAATATTTTCCATTGATATACCAAAAACAACAATGCCAGAACGCATGCAATGGTATCTGCGATAGGAAGAGCTATCCATGCACCGTTAAGTTCAAAATATCGGGGAAGGATCCAGATCATTGGCAGAAGAAATAACACCTGTCTCGAAAGGCTAAGAAAAATAGCTTTCCATGCTATACCTATTGACTGAAAAAAGTTAGTTGTCACAACCTGGAAACCGACAATAGGAAATGCAAGAAAAACAAGTCTCAGTCCATGAGCAGAAATATCAATAAGTTTCTCATCACGAGTAAAAGCATTTGCTAAAATATCCGGGATGGCTAGCGAAAGGATAAAACCCAGAGTCGTTATCACTGTAGCAGCGATTGCAGTGCGATAATATGTACTTTTTACTCTGTCATAATTTCCCGCTCCATAGTTATATCCCACAATAGGCTGCATACCCTGACATAATCCTATTATTGCCATCACCATAAATGCCGCATAACTGTTGATTATTCCGAAAGCACCGATAGCAAGGTCTCCACCATGAGTCAGAAGCACACGGTTCATTATTACATTTACCAGACTTGCAGTTACATTTATAAGGAAAGGAGACATACCTATACTTACAATGCTTAGAATGATTTTCATCTGAAGTCTGAAACCCTCTTTACTGAAACTTACAGTATGTTTAGGATTAACAAAGTGAAGTATTACCCATGCTGTAGTGATGCACATTGATATAACAGTGGCAATAGCAGCACCTTTTATTCCCATGTCAAAGACAAAGATGAAGATCGGGTCAAGGATCACGTTAGCGAGAGCACTTATCACCATTGTCAGCATTGCCTTCTTGGGATAACCTGAAGCACGCATCATATTATTGAATCCGAAGCTCAGATTATTAAGGATAGTACACGGGATGATTATTCTTAGATATTCGGCAGCATAAGGAAGCGTCACCGGAGTACCACCAAAAGCAATAAGGATATCATCCATCCATATCATATTTATTATAGCATAGATTGTTGATATTGTAAGTACAAGTATCAGTGAATTTCCAAGAATATGCTTAGCTTTTTCATTTTCATTCTTACCCATACATATTGAAGTCCTTGCTGCCGCACCTGCTCCTACCAGCGTACCGCATGCAACCGACAATGTCATAATCGGGAAAGTAAGAGCTAAACCGGAGATAGCTTCAGGCCCTACTCCCTGTCCTATATAGATTCTGTCCACAATGCTGTAAAGCGATATTACAAGAGTACCGATTATAGCAGGAATAGAATATTCGATCAGCAGTTTACCGATAGGAAGATGCCCGAGCTTGTTTGTGACATTTGTATCATATAGCTTCTTATCCTGTTGATCTGTATTATTTTCAATCATATTAATTCCTTTTACCTTAAATAACCCCGATTTTATTCTCAGAGACTTTCTTTTTCTTTCCAGTCTCCGTTAGCTTTCATTATCTCTATAAGTTTTTCAACAGCCTTTTCCTCGGATATGTTCTTTTCCACACATTCACGGCCTTTATACAGAGAAATTTTATCTTTTCCCGCCCCTACATAACCATAGTCAGCATCAGCCATCTCTCCCGGACCGTTTACTATACAGCCCATGATACCGATTTTCAGACCGGTCAGATGTGAAGTCGCTTCCTTGACCCGACTTATTGTTTTTTGCAGATCAAACATAGTTCTTCCGCATCCGGGACATGAAATATATTCTGTTTTGGTGATTCTTGCTCCTGTAGCCTGAAGAACTGAGAACATAAGTCTTTCTGTCTCTTCAGGAGATTCGTTTTCCGCTTCGATCCATAAGCCGTCTGTCATTTTATCGATAAGGACAGGACCTGCATCTACCGAAAGTTTTATTGCTGTCGGAATATCATCTTTTTTATAATTTATATATGTGATAAGAGAATTTTTAATCCCTTCATTCTGAAGAGTTACAGCAAAGGCTCTCTGATAAGCAGCAATATTAAGATTGTCGGAATCAGCTACAATTATTATTTCAGGTGTTGATTTAAGCAATTCTATTATCCTTATTGCTCTCTCACAATCAGCAACCTGCTTGAAATTATCATCAGTATTGATATCTTTAAGAGACAGTTTCAGAAAACGCAATTCCGCTTTATCTTCCCTGAGAATATTAAGTTGATTTATATCATAGATTCTGAAAATATTTTCTCCCGTCATTTTATTTTCAGCATCAACAATAAGTGGAATTTCCTGATCAGAACTTATATTCTTCATTCCTGCATAAATATAATCCGCCTTAAAGTTTTCTTTTAATATTTCAGAGATATCAGTTTTTGAAATATCTGTAATGACAACAGGGACATTATTTCCGCCTATATTTCTTACTGTTGTTGTTTTTCTTCTTTGATTATCATATTTATCATAAAGGGAGGTGAACGGTCCGAAAATCTGATCATGATTTATTTTTCTGCAGACATAGTTGACAATCTGTCTTGCAACCGGAGGTTCTTCTTCCGGTTCTTCACTTAGAGAAACTCTTATAGTATCTCCTATTCCTTCAGAAAGTAATGTTCCTATACCTACTGCTGATTTTATTCTTCCGTCCTCTCCTTCGCCGGCTTCAGTTACGCCAAGATGGATCGGAAAGAGTATCTCTTCTGAATTCATACTATCGGCCAACAGTCTCACAGTTTTAACCATCATTGATGTATTCGATGATTTGACTGAAACCACAACATTGTTAAAACCTTCATCTCTGCAGATACGCATCATTTCCATTCCGGATTCTACAATACCTTCCGGTGTATCTCCGTATCTGTCCATAATACGTTCGGAAAGAGAGCCGTGATTGACTCCGATTCTTATTGCTGTATTATTTTCTTTACAAAGAGAGATGAAGTTAATGAAGCGTTCTTTAAGCTGTTCATATTCATCTTTAAATTCCTTATCAGTATATGATTTTGTCTTATCTTTTCTTATGCTTCTTACATAGTTTCCCGGGTTGATCCTTACTTTATCAACTATGGAGGATACGGCATCCGCAATATCGGGAGAGAAATGGACATCGGCCACAAGCGGAATATCAAAACCTTCTTCCGATATTCCGGATTTTATATTAGCCATATTTTTAGCATCTGCCATAGAAGGAGTTGTGAAACGGACTATTTTTCCTCCGTTTCCGAAAATACGTATTGCCTGTTTTACCGCAGCTTCAGTATCTGCAGTTTTCACATTTGCCATCGACTGAATCACGACAGGATATTCGCCGCCAATTATAACATTGCCGATTTTTACTTCTATAGTTTCTCTCTTATTATAATTATAAATATCTTCCATCTATTCTACTGAGCTTATGTTGAATACCCACATTCATGACGCTTTACAAATAACGAAATATGTGTGGGCTGTGTTTATATTCCTGTTAATTTGCGAAATTACTAATAAACTTATTACCAAATACGCGGGACTGTAAGTTTTAGACCGAAGAGAAAAGCTAAAATTCACCTGCCTCATGTGTATATCGAAAAAAAGGCATCCCTCATTATAAGGAATGCCTTTTTCTGTAATATTTCAGAAATAATCACTAAGATTATATTGTCTGTTCTTTATCTCTGTCGTTTCTTCTGTTATCTCCGCCTCTTTTGTCATAAGGCTTTCTGTCGCCTCTGTCATTTCTGCCACCTCTGTCGCCACCTTGTGGACGTCTTGGTCTGTCATCTCTTCTTTCTCTTTCAACATAACCTTCAGGTTTTTCAGCAAGAGCTTTCATAGATAGACGGAATTTACCTGTTTTCTTATCAACTTCAACAAGTTTGACAGTCACCTCGTCACCTTCATTGATACCAGTTTCTTCCATAGTCTCAATTCTGTTCCAGCTGATTTCTGAAATATGAAGAAGACCATCTTTTCCAGGCATAAATTCAACGAATGCGCCGAAAGGCTGAAGAGTCTTAACTTTACCTGTGTAAGTAGCACCCTCTTCAGGAATTGCAACGATTCCGCCAACTCTTGCAAGAGCTGCATCAATAGAACCTCTGTTTGTAGCAGAGATTTCAACGCGACCCTGTCCGTCAACTTCCTCGATAGTGATTGTAGCACCAGTTTCTTCCTGAATTCCCTGAATGATTTTACCTCCAGGGCCGATGATAGCTCCGATAAACTCTTTACCGACCATCATAACTTCGATTCTTGGAGCATGATCTTTAAGATCTTCTCTTGGTTCAGCCATTGTTTCAACGATCTTACCAAGAATGTGAGCACGACCTTCTTTAGCCTGGTTAAGCGCAGTTTCAAGAATTTCATAAGAAAGTCCGTCAACTTTGATATCCATCTGAGTAGCTGTGATACCTTTTGCAGTACCTGTTACTTTGAAGTCCATATCACCCAGGTGATCTTCATCACCAAGAATATCTGAAAGAACGGCAAACTTAGCGTCACCTGCATCTTTAATCAATCCCATAGCAATACCTGATACAGGAGCTTTGATCTTAACACCTGAATCCATAAGCGCAAGAGTACCCGCACAAACTGTAGCCATTGAAGAAGATCCGTTTGACTCAAGGATATCCGAAACAAGTCTGATCACATAAGGATAGTCTGCAGGGATAACTTTTGCCAAAGCTCTTTTTGCAAGATTTCCGTGTCCGATTTCTCTACGGCCAACACCTCTTGAAGGTCTTGCCTCACCTGTTGAGAACGGAGGGAAGTTATAGTGAAGAAGGAATCTTTCATAACCCTGATTAAGAACTTCATCAATCATTTTCTCATCAAGCTTGTTACCAAGAGTACAAGTTGTAAGAGACTGAGTCTCACCACGTGTAAATACTGCTGAGCCGTGAGGTCCCGGAATATAGTCTGTCTGACACCAGATAGGTCTGATCTCAGTAGTAGTACGTCCGTCAAGACGTTTTCCTTCATCAAGAATAGAACGACGCATAGCTTTTTTCTCTACATCGTGATAATATTTTTTGATTAAAGGAAGTTTTTCTGCTGCATACTCAGGATCAAGTGATGCAATATATTCTTCCTGAATTGCCTGGAATGCATCATGACGCGCATGTTTGTTAGCATTACCTGAAGAAGCAACAGCGTAAACTTTATCGAATACTGCTTTTTCAATAGCTTCTTTCAATTCAAGATCATTTTCTTCGTGGCAATATGTACGTTTTACAGTCTTACCGGCCGCTTCCATAAGTTCAAGCTGAATCTTACAGTGAGGTTTGATAGCTTCATGAGCGATTTTCATAGCTTCAAGAAGATCAGCTTCTGAAACTTCGTCCATTTCACCTTCAACCATCATAATGTTATCATAAGTAGCACCTACCATGATATCCATATCTGCTTCTTTAAGTTCGCTGAATGTAGGGTTTATCTTAAACTCACCGTTGATACGTGCAACACGTACTTCAGAGATTGGTCCGTTAAACGGAATATCTGAAACCGCAAGAGCAGCTGAAGCAGCAAGACCTGCAAGAGAGTCCGGCATAACTTCACCGTCTGATGAGTATAATATTACATTTACAAAAGTATCGGCATGATAATCATCCGGAAACAAAGGTCTCAATGCACGGTCGATAAGACGCGCAGTAAGAATTTCGTAATCTGAAGCACGTCCTTCTCTTTTTGTAAATCCACCCGGGAAACGTCCCGCTGCGGCAAATTTTTCTTTATAATCTACGGACAAAGGCATAAAATCTACACCTGGTCCTACTTCTGTCGCTGAACAAACGGTAGCTAACATCATAGTTCCGCCCATTCTCAACTCTATGGCTCCGTCAGCCTGTTTAGCCAACTTGCCTGTCTCGAGTGTGATGGTTCTTCCATCCCCCAAATCGATCGTCTTTACAATAGGGTTAATCATAATTTCTTTCTTATTCACTTCTGTCAAATTGGGGCAAATATAATTAAAGTTTAACGGTAACTCTGTAAATCCTTATAAAAAATCATTTTATTATCCTATTTTTAAAACAATAATTCAAATTTTTCATCTTTTTACACTGATTTCTTTGCAGTTACTTATTATTTGCCGTAAATACACCCGAAGCGAACTCACTCTTTCTTAAGAATATAGGCCGGATCCTGAATGACAACTCTCCATGCACTTGCCACGATAACAATCATAGTTATTAATGACACAAGAAGAACTGATGTTATAAATACCCATGAACTTAATCCGACTTTATAAACAAACTGTTCCTGCCATTTTATGAATGCATAAGAAGCAAGAGGTGCCGCTACAGCAAAACATAAAGAAATTATCTTTAAAAATCTCACATTGAATATCGAAAGTACACTTCCTATTGTCGCTCCGTTAACACGTCTTATGGCAATCTCACTTCTCCGGTATTGTGTTTCAAAAAGTACAAGACCAAATACCCCCATCAGAGAGATCAATATAGAAATGACAGAAAATAATGTGATTATTGATGATTGTCTTTTCTCCTTTTCGTAAAGACCGGCAAGCTCTTTTCTGAAACTCCTTACTTCTATGTCATTTATACTAACTGAAGGATCTGTCTCTATGATCTTTTCCTTTATAAAATTTACTACTTCCGGAATATCGCTATTCGGATTTATCTTTATATATGAATTTTCAAACCCATACCAGTAATCTTTTCCAAAAACATAAAATGCAAACGGCTGAATAGAATATTGCAGAGACTGAAAATTAAAATCTTTTGAAAATCCTGCTATATCCGTAGTTTTTTTATGCCCATGTATATTATCCTCTGTTGTAAGATTCCATTTTTTCCTTGCTGTCTCATTGAATATAAATATTCCGTTATCAGATTTTTCATCACTAAGATTAAAATCTCTTCCATCTGTGATATCTATTCCGAAAACATCAAGAAAATTATACGCAACAGGAAAGCATCTGAAGTTCATAGATTCTCCTTCTTTATTCTCTCTGCCCCAACTCATAAACATATTCGCGACAAAATTGCGAAAGCAAAATGTGACATCTTCAATGGCGGGATTTTCTTTTAGTTTTTCTGCAAAAGAGACTCTTGACTGCGTATCTTCTCCTATTTCCTGAGTTACATTGACCGACAGTATACTTTCACTTTCATAACCCATATCATATTTAAGCATAAATGAATTCTGCGTAAAAACTAATATCGCGCAGATTATAAAAAATAAAGAAATGAAACACTGCAGACATATCAGGGTATTTCTTAACATCTGTCCGGATGATGTAGCACCGAAATTACTCTTAACAATAAATGCAGCCGGAAAAGAAGTGATATAATATGCCGGATAAACGGCAATCAATATTCCTGCAGTCAATATTCCGATTATAAATATTATGAACATATTTATATTTGACGGAATCCCTATTGAAAAATCAAATAAATCATTTACAGGAGATATTTTTATTATTGATATAAAGATCAATGTAAATGACAAAGAAATCAACATTATCAATAAAGACTCCATAAACACAAGGCTGCGAAGTTCAAGATTGGTAGCACCATGTATTTTCTTTGTATTAAGGCTCTTTATTCTTTGAGGAACAAGCGCCAGAAAGAAATTAAGGAAGTTGATAAAAGCTATACAAAGTACAATTATTGCTATAATCATATAAACCATAGTTATAGATTTATTCCCTAACTTAATATCTGTCATGGTTGATTGAGAATAATAAGTGTCTTTCAGAGATATCAGTTCTACAAAATCCTTATTTATTATATCAGATTCTTCTTTTTTTTCTTTAAGAAGATCCTGATATTTAATATAAAATGCATCCTGAAAAGCTTCGACATCATCTTTATGTCTTAATTTTAAATATAAAGGATCATTATAATTATTCCAGTTTCCTGTATTCAGCCTGTCATAAGGCTCACAGATTACAGATTCGAGAGAAGAGAAATCAGAATTTTCCGGAAAGTCTTCAAATATGAAACCTATTGTTTTACTGTCAGAAGAATAAAAAGTTTTTCCGGATGTATACCTGTCATCTATATCAAGCCCGTATTTCTCCGCGACAGAACGACTTATTCCAAGCGTTTGACCTTTCTTCCATGATACGGTATCTCCTGCAATGATCCTGAATCCGGCAAGATCCAGTGCTTCTGCCATATAACGTGCATTATTAATAACCACAGGAGATTGTGAAAATTTTTCAAACGTATAATCATTGCCGTAAGCTTGAATTTCACCGAATTGAAAAGCCTCTACAAAAGGTGTATCTTCAATCATCATTTTGGCAAGAGGCGCACTGATCCGATCGAAATGTTTAAACAACTCTCCTATTTTAATCTTAAATATCCTCTCCGAGTCCTTTATTCCCTTATTATAACCGAACTCTGACACAACCTGAGTCAGCAACAAATATGATGTTGTAAAAGCGATTGCAAGACCTATTATATTAAGAAAAGTAGATGTCTTATAATGACGTAAAGTATAGAGTAATATTTTTAATGATTTCATAACATCGATTTTTTATAACTGCTTTATTGTATGAAAAAACTCACTCTTTTCTGAGTATATATGCCGGATCCTGAAGGATAACTCTCCATGCGCTTGCAACGATAACAATCATAGTTACTAATGTCACAAGAAGAACAGATGTTATATACACCCATGAACTTAATCCGACCTTATAAGCAAACTGTTCCTGCCATTTTATAAAAACATAGGTTGCAACAGGAGCAGAAACAATAAAACAAAGTGTTATTATTTTGATAAATCTTATATTGAAAATAGATAAGACGCTTCCTATCGTAGCTCCGTTAACACGTCGTATGGCAATCTCACTTCTTCTGTATTGTGTCTCAAAAAGCACAAGTCCGAAAACACCCATAAGAGAAATTATAACAGATATTACTGAGAAAAGAGTAATTATTGAAGATTGTCTTTTCTCTTTCTCATATAACCCTGCAAGTTCTTTTCTGAAACTTTTAACCTCTATCTCATCTTTATTTATCGACGGATCGGTTTCAACCATTTTAGACTTTATAAAAGCCACGATTTCAGGAATATCACTATTCGGATTTATTTTTATATATGAATGATCAAAACTATTCCAATAGTCCTTTCCGAAAACATAAAAAGCAAAAGGCATAATTTCATTAGTCAAAGATTGAAAATTAAAATTTTCAGAAAACCCGCATATAGACGCAGGGTTATCGTTATGTCCCTCTATAAGATCTTCAATTGTAAGATTCCATTTGTTTCTTGCCAAATCATTAAATATAAATGTACCGTTTTCTGATTTTTCATCAATCATACAAAAGTTGCGTCCCTCCGATATATTAATATCAAAAACATCAAGAAAATTATAAGCAACCGGAAAACATCTAAAATATATCTCTTCATCTTTATATTCCTGACCCCATGTCATAAAATTATCGGTAACAAAATCACGATCGCTATATGTAGCACCTTCTATCCTTGGGTCTTGCATAAGTTTGTCGGTGAAAGAATTACGGGTTATAATATTTTCTCCGATTTTGGGGCTTATATTAACAGATAATATTCTCTCACAATCAAACCCCATATCATATTTAAGCATATATGAATTTTGGAAGAAAACAAAGATTGTACATATTATAAAAAAGATGGATATGAAGTATTGAAGACTAATTAGTGTATTTCTTAAAAACCTGCCCGAAGAAGTTGCTCCAAAATTAGCTTTTGCGATAAATGCAGGGTTAAAAGATGTAATATATAAAGAGGGATAAATTGCAATTAAAACACCGGTTATCAATATCGTTAATGCATATATTATGAATAAAATAATATTGGAAAGTATTGAGGTGGAAAAATCGAACAGATTGTTTAATGATGATTTTTCTACCAATGATATCATTATTATTGAACAAATCAAAGAGATTGTCATCAGAAGAACAGACTCGGTTAAAACCAATATACGCAACTCGTTATTGGTTGCACCATGGATCTTTTTTATATTCATGCTCTTAATTCTTTGAGGAAC
>CAMTON010000019.1 GCA_947074105.1 uncultured Bacteroidales bacterium | reverse complement strand
TCGATAAGAAACAGTGGCTGAGCATTACCTACTGTTCCCAGACCACGGATAGATACTTTCATATCTTTACCCGGCTGACCTGTAGTAGAAGTAATGTTAACACCCGGTGTCTGGCCCTGAAGACCCTGAAGAGGATTCGTAGTGTTTCTTTTCAAAATATCATCACCTTTAATCTGAACAGTGGCACCTGTTACAAGTTTTTTCTTCTGCACTCCGAAACCAACAACCACAACTTCATCAAGTGCTTTAGAATTTTCATTCATTGTTACATTAATAACAGAACGGCTGTCAACCGCGATTTCCTGGGGCAGATAACCCATATAGGAAAATACAAGAGTCTGCCCATTTGTGGCCTGGATTGTGTATTTCCCGTCAAAATCACTGATTGTTCCGCTGTTTGTTCCTTTAATCTGGACCGTAACACCGATTAACGGTTCATTATCTTCTGCCGAAGTAATTACTCCTGACACAGATCTTTCCTGGGTTGTATTTGCGCCGGAACTGAATATAATTCCAAACAGGAAAAAGAAAATCCACGTCATGCGGTATAAATATGCGGACGCACATTTACAGAGAAATTTTTCTTTCATGGTACATTATTTAAAAGTTAATATAAAAGTATTGAAGCAGCCATTTGACTTTGTATTCTTTTGCTACTACAAAGTTATCAGCCTGTTCCGGCTTAATAAGGAAAATTGTTTTGCAGGACTGACCTGTTGGTTAACTTCTACTTTTAAATGTTATCTAAAGCGGTATAATTTGTTTATTAACTCGGAATAAGGTCTGAAAAAGAGGAATTTCCCTTAAAAAATGACCTCTGTGAGCTATAAACCGGCCGAATGATTTTATTGAATATTAATATGATTCTATATGTGTTTTTATACTGTATTTCTAATTCCTACAAAGATATTCTTTATTCTGTTTGTGTGTTTTGAGGTTTATAGTATGAAATTTTTATCGAATTTCTTGAAAAAAAACTTATATTTTCATGATAAATAATTGAATATGTTTGTTTAAATATAATTATTATTTGATATTATTCACTAAAATAAGATAATATGTTTACACTGATATTTTCTTTACTTCTTTCTCTGCAACAGCTTAACGATCTTGTTGAAACAAAGAATATGTTTAAGCTGAGAGATGCCATTGAGAATCAGAAAGATTTTCTTAATGATAAAGATCTGCTTTATTATCAGGCTAACATTAACAGCGCGTTTAATAATATCGATCTTGCGCAGAAACAGATCATCAGACTGTTTGATAAACATCTTGAAGAACTTACAAAAGATCAGCAGGCGACCCTTCTTAGCCTGAAAGTCTGTAACTTCGTTAAGAAATATGATTATAACGGTGCTGCCGAGACATGCAGATTACTTATAGAGGAATATCCTGAAGAACTGGAAGATATCGATGAGATTAAAAGCCTTGAGTTTATTTTCTCAAGTATTAGTGATGTTCCTGCCCAGAATATATTCAACAAGAAAAAGACCAATAAGATTTCCTACACTAAAAATCAGTTTAATCATATTCTTCTGGATGTGAATATTGGAGATAAAGAAGAAGCTTTCATCTTTGATACCGGAGCAGATTTCTCTGTAATAACCTATTCTAACGCTAAAAAAATGGGAGTTAATATCCTTGATGGCTCATTTGATCTGGGAGGTTCCACAAATGCTAAAGTAGGATCGGGTATAGGATATGCAGATTCTCTTTATATAAACGATATTCTCTTTACAAATGTAATATTTATGATTCTGCCGGATGAGGAACTTAATTTTTCTGAAGCAGGTCTTAAAATAGAGGGTATATTAGGTTTTCCTGTTATGTATCAGATGAATGAAATAACATTTGATAACGAAGGTTTTATAACTCTCTCAAAAGAAATCACTGTCAGTACCCGAAATAATCTTGGTTATTCGGATTTGAAACCGGTGATAAATGCAAAAACAGAAAAAGGCGAATATATAACATTCACTTTTGATACCGGTGCTAATACTTCCGAACTGAGCTGCTCTTATTATACAAGGCATAAGGAGCATATTGATGAAAACTATGCAAAGGTGACTAAGTCCAGAGGAGGCGTTGGAGCTGTTGTAGATGTAGATAACTACAATATACCCGATTTCTCTCTTTACATAGGCAGTCAGTGCCATGTTTTTGATTCTATCGCAGTTGAAGTCAAAGAATATAGTTTTAATTCTGATCATGACGGAAACCTTGGTCAGGATATTCTTTCCTCTTATTCAAAATGGGTTATCAATTTTCAGAAGATGTATTTCGATCTTATTAAATAATAATTCAGACCATATAAAACAAGGGAATAGTACATCTGCTATTCCCTTGTTTTTCTGTTTCAATTCTGATTATTATTTTTCTTTATCTTTTTCCTTCTTTTTGTCTTTTGATGATTTATTGTCTATCAGAGATGCGACAAGAAAATCAATAGCCAGATTAGTAGTATTGTCAGTATCGACTTCAAAAGAATGATCTTCGCTGTCTATAAGAATAAGTTCACTGTTTCTGAATTTCTCATCATATTTATAAGCATAATCGAAAGGTACAACCGAGTCCTTTTTTCCCTGAATGATAAGTACTTTCCCTTTATACTTTTTTGCAGACTCAAAAATCGGGAGTTTTTGCGCATCCAGAAGATAATCACGTCCTATCCTGTGACCGAACACTTCAATATATTCAGGCAAAGTATCAGGACTGAAGATATGTCCCATCGTAGTACCTGTCTTTGCGTGATCTTTAAGAACTGCTGCAGGTGCCATAAGTACAAGATCTTTTATTTTCTTACTTCCAAGTTCTCCTGCAAGCAGCCCTGCGACAACGCCTCCCTGTGAATGTCCGAGAAGGGATATAGTACTCACATAATCCAGCGACCTTGCATATTCATATACCGCTTTAGCATCGGCAACCTCACTGGAGACCGTCATATCCTGAAATTCACCGTCACTTTCACCATGACCGTTAAAGTCAAGGCGTATTGTGGCAATACCTTCATCCTGAAGTTTATTAGCTATCATAGTCAGCAATTCTGTCTTACGATTTGAAAATATGCCGTGCAGAAGTATCACCATCGGGCATTTTTCTTTCTTTTTAAGTTCCGGATTCTGAATAGTTATAAACAGACGTCCGCTCGGACCGGGAATAGTCGTATCAATCGTCTTATCGGAAAATGCACTCTCCTTTCTGCACGATGATGCGGCAGAAAAAAATATTATCATCAGAAGAACCACAAAACTTCTTACCATCCTCTTCATAACACAACTTTTAGATAATTAATGACAAATGTATTTACTTCATATTAAAACATATATAAATAAAAAAAGTGCGTTGAGAATGGAAGATTTTACTGAAAATGATTTTTTGCTATTTCTGTGAATCACAGAATTTTTATAATATCATTCCATCCTCCGACTCTGCGATATCCGTCTTTATTTTTAAAAATATTATGAGGCTGAGAAAATATGATTTTCTCTCCTTTAAAATAATCAAGATTCTTGGGATGATCGTCAATCATGATATCTCCCATCACACTGTCTTTCTTTCCGCAGAAAATCATCTGCTGCCATTTGATAAAAGGAAAGTGTTCTTCCAGCCAGTTCTGTTTATCATTAATACATCCCGAAAACTCTGTCGCGGAAGATACGATCAGAACATCATATTTTTCATTCAGATATTTAAGACCTTCAATACTATCGGGCATAAGCGACAGGTTTCTGAAGAATTTTTCTGATTTGATTATCTCTCTGGCATTAGGAAATGCCTCATATTCATCAAGTCCGTTAAGATCCTCAGCAGTTACATATTTTCCTTTTGAAAGATATTCCTTTTCAATCATCGATCTGTATACATCGGCAAGAACGCCATCCATGTCAACTAAAATCTTCTTTTTCATAATCATCGTTTTTTATGCTTTTTTGCAGAATTTCCCGACCTTTTCCCGGTCGTACATGTTTCACTTTTCAGAGAGAAAGAAAAAAATATGCGGAATTATTTTTAAGATAAGGATAATCTTATTTTCGGAGAGAAAAAAGAAATAAAACCGCATTTTTCGTCTTAAAACCGCAAAATATAGCGTTTTTATTTACTAAAGTAGTTATATTTGCGGATAACGGCATTTAAAATACCGCAAAATATGCAAAAAAAAGATCGTCAGGATTTCATTCTTTCGAAGATAAAAGAAAACGGAAGAATATATATAACGGAATTAAGTAATGAACTCAACGTTTCAGATGATACTTTACGCCGTGATCTTTCAGATATGGATTCTCTGGGGCTTCTGACTAAAGTACATGGTGGAGCAATCGACAGGATAGATCTGCCTCTTGATTTTCAGAGCCGTAAAGAAAGAGATATCGAGCAAAAGAAAACTCTTGCTCAGAAAGTGATACCTTTACTTAAAGAAAATAATATAATAATAATTGATGGCGGAACTTCAAACCTGGAAGTCGTAAGACTTTTGCCTCATGGCATAAGACTTACCATATATACCAACAGTTTTCCTGTTGCCGCCGAGCTTATGGAGCGACCGGAGATTGAAGTAATATTTCTCGGAGGAACTTTATTCCGGGCATCACAGGTGACACTGGGGATGCCGGTGTTTCAGGGTTTGCAGGCTGTAATAGCCGACTGGCTGATACTTGGTGTATGTACGGTTGACCCTAAAGCAGGACTTACGGGCCCTGACCGGGAAGAAGCACTTATTAAAAGACTTATGATTGAACGTGCTGATAAAGTGATAGTAATAGCAGACAATCATAAAATATATAAAGCGGAAAATTATGTGATTGGAACTCCCGGAGATATTGATTATCTCGTTGTTGAAGACGACAGTGTAGAAAAGCTGAGTGAATCACTGAATAAATATAAATGTAAAGTGATATGAGTCAGGATATAAATGATTGTTATTAACACTCTTCCGTAAAAGAACATAACCACGAATCCCGTTGTTTTAATTATCGGGATTATAATATACAGAATGACAGATATTTACTTTGGAAATAAATTAAATAACCCTTAAAATGTAGTAGTATATGAGACAGTTTGTTTTTATAATGTTTTTTCTGTGTTCGTATTTCGTAAACGCACAGGAGATACTTGGTAAGTGGGTTTCCTATGATGATGAGACAAAACAGCCAAAATCAGAAGTGGAAATTTACGAAAAAGGTGGTAAATATTTTGCTAAAGTACTGAAACTATATAATGTGACAACCGGAATAAATCCCGAAGATGTTATCTGTAATAAATGTAAAGGCGATAAAAAAGACAAAAAGGTGATCGGTATGAACGTTATAGAAAATCTTGTAAAGAAAGGAGAAGAATATAAAGACGGAACGATCACAGATCCCAAAAACGGAAAATCATATAATTGTTCTGTTAAAATAGATCCAAAGGATCCTAATACTCTTATTGTAAAAGGTTCAGTAGGTCCGTTCAGTCGTTCTCAGTACTGGAAACGTCCCTGAATAAAAGAATGATATGACAACGGTCATTTTCCTGTTAAGATATAAGACGGGAGAATGACCGTTTTATATTCTGTACACCCTTTTTTTCTTTATCGCACAACCTTTAAGCTTAAATATCAGTTATTTGTATACAATCATCGGTAAATTGTATAACTGACGTATGACAGACAAAATATATATTTGCATATAATTAAATGACGAATCTTTATGAAACTGTTCTTTATAATAGCAATCAGTATAATGTCATTATTTTCATTTACATTATTAAATGCTCAGAATATGGATAACAATAAAGAAATTGAGGCTTCGAAAATCAGTGATTTTCCTATTGGAAACAAGCTTCCTGAAATGTATTCAAAATATTTTATCGGTCAGGCCTATCTTGCGCCTCTGACACATAATAAAGAACTTAATGTTCCGATCTCAAATGTTACATTTGAGCCTGGGTGTCGTAACAATTGGCATAGCCATACCGGCGGACAGATATTGGTTGTCGTTGGCGGTGAAGGCTGGTATCAGGAAAAAGGAAAACCCGCGCAGCTACTTAAAGAGGGTGATGTCGTGGAGATCGGTAAAAACGTTGTTCACTGGCACGGTGCTACTGCCGACAGCTGGTTTTCTCACCTTGCAATAGAGTGTAATCCTCAGTATAATGAAAACACATGGCTTGAACCTGTTAATGACGCTGAATATGCCGTTGTAAACAGTGTACTGAAAAAATAAATTCAAATTTATAAAATATGATATCATCTAATATGCTACTTTTTATGGGAATCGGAGGTTCCGAAATAATTCTTATCGTTTTTGCTGTGATACTTCTTTTCGGAGGAAAAAAAATTCCGGAACTGATGAAGGGTGTCGGTGTCGGCATCAAAAGCTTTAAGGAAGGAATGAACGGAGTCACGGGAGAGGCAGAAGCTAAAGTACCTGTTCAAAAACAAATTTCTGAAGATAAAAATTAACTGAAAAAATACCTTCTTAAAAGAAGATATCTTTTTCAATATATGATAAAATAGAAATAATATAACCTTTCTAAAAAAGCATTGGATATATGAGGCAGTGAGTAGCCCCATAATCCGATGCTTAATATTTACATATCGTTATAAGATTAGATTATACATATATCCCATTAGTATTATAAACAACGTTATAGTTCCGAAGAATATAAAGATCAGTCTCCAAGTCATAACTTTTTTCAGCATTGTCGCCTCCGGAACCGACAAACCGACAACAGCCATCATAAAAGCCATTGCTGTACCCAACGGAACTCCTTTTGCTACAAATACCTGTATGACAGGAACTATTCCTGCTGCATTTGCATACATAGGTACGGCAAGTATGACAGCTAATGGTACACTATACCATTTATCTGCCGAAAGGTGTTCTTCGAAAAAACCTTCCGGAACATAACCATGCATCACCGCTCCAATTGCTATACCTATTATTATATATATTAGGACTCCCTTTACTATAGACCAGGCATCTTTTAAGATAACAGGCAGCCGATGTAAGAATGTAACTTTTTCTGCCTTCCATTCTTCTGCTTCAGATTCAGATTGAACCTGTATAGCGCGGACCCAGTCTGTCAGATATTTTTCAAGTCTGAATTTACCAAGAATCCATCCTCCGACGACTCCTAGGAATATTCCGCTTAGTAAATATATAAGGGTGATTCTCAAACCGAATGTACCAAGAAACATTGCTACTGCCACTTCATTTACAAGGGGAGAGGTGATAAGAAATGCAAAAGTTACACCAAGAGGTATTCCTCCCTTGACGAAGCCTATGAATAAAGGTATTGATGAGCAGCTGCAGAAAGGTGTAATAGCACCGAATACAGATGCCAGAAGATATTGAAATCCGTAAAGCTTTCGTGTAATAAGAAAGTTCCGCAATCTGTCTATCGGAAGATATGCATTGACAATGCCCATTATCACACTGATAAGGAAAAGAAGAAAAATAATCTTTACCGTATCATAAATAAAAAAATTAAGAGCTGACCCAAAATGACTATCCGGATTTAACCCGGCAATATTAAAAACCAGCCAGTCAGCAAAGTTCTGTATCATATCTTAACAACCTCCACCACACGAACACCTTGGATATTCCTGCTTTTTAATTTCTTTGATATAAAATTCAAAGAAGCGTGTCTTTATTTCATCTCTTACTCTTATGAACTCCGATTCAATAAATTCCTGAGAACCCGTCGCATGTGAAGGATCATCGAATCCTATATGTATTCTGCTTTTTACTTTTCCGCTGAAAGCAGGACATGACTCATTAGCACCTCCGCAAACAGTTATTACATAATCCCAGTCTTCATCAAGATATTTTTCAACGGGATCTGACGTATGTCCGGAGATATCTATACCTGCCTCTTTCATCGCTTTTACTGCCCCTGCATTCAATTTACCTGCAGCATCCGTACCGGCCGAACATACTTTCAGATCTTTATCAAAAGACTGAAGGAATCCATGAGCCATCTGACTGCGACAGCTGTTACCTGTACACAAAATAAGCACTTTGACTTTGTTTTCCGGAATTAACTGCCAGTGACCGACATCTCTCCATTTTCCGAACTTGAATCCTATCTCTTTAAAATGCGAAATCTTTTCAAATCCGTATTTCTCATGTAAAGCGATACTTGCTTCATTCGGAAGCGCTATGCCGGCAATGATGGTATGAAAACGCGATAAATCAATATTGTTCAGCATATGATCCATCATTATGCGACCTATTCCCCTGTGAAGGAAATCCTTATCTATATATATTGATATTTCTGTCGATGTACGATATGCACAACGACCCGACCATGCATGAAGATAACAGTATCCTACAACTATATTATTTATCTCATAAACAAAATATGGATAATCTCCGGATATGGAATCCTGTATTCGTTGTTTCATATCCTCAATGCTTACAGCATCTGTTTCAAAAGATACCACAGTATTCACAACATAATAATTGTAAATTTCACAGATTCTTCCGGCATCCTCAATTGTGACTTTTCTTATCATATGTATAATGTTATTATATAATATATTCCGATAACTATAAATAATATCGATATAATAGTATTAAGCCATTTTTGTATACTAATGACTTTTTTATAAAAACTGCTTATTCCTGATATACTATATGCCAAAACCCATGCAACTATGATAACCGGTAATCCTGTTGCTATAGCATAGGCTACAGGTAGTAGATATCCGCCTGTTTCATAGGCAGACATGGGCATCAGCATTCCAAAATATAAGACTCCGCTTGCAGGACAAAAGGCGAGAGCGAAAAGTATCCCCAGTATTAATGCTCCCCATCCGCCTTTATTCTTTAATCCTTCTCCGCTATTAGTGAATTTTAATCCCGGTATATTTATCCTTCCTGATAAAAGCATAAATGATCCGATAATGATTAAGGCAGGTCCTATAAACATTTCACCGTATTTAAAAATGAATTTCTTAATACCGAATATGCTTGTTCCTTCTCTCAGTAACGGTATTATTATGAATCCAAGCACTGTATATACTATTACACGTCCAAGCGTATAAAATAAGCCATTCATGAAAACTCTGTGTCTGTTTTCAATATCCTTGCTTATATATCCAATTGCACTGATATTTGTAGCCATAGGACAAGGGCTTATAGCTGTTAATATTCCCAGTATAAATGCTGTAAACAATGGTATATTGCTGTTTTCAATAAGAGAATGAAGATATTCCATAGTTATTTTTGTAATTCTTCGATTTTATCCTTTATTCCTGTTTTAAATTTTTCAGGTGAATTTCTGGCGAATGAAAAAGCAAAATCTGTCATATTGTTAACGTTTTCTTTTCCTTCAACCCACTTATTGACAAAGAGAGATGACCATGTTACTTCATATTTATCTGCAATCTTTTCGCCTTCTTCAGTGGAGATATCTATAACCTTCAAAATCACCATGTTTTCATTTATCGTATCTGTAAAATAAGTGTCAATGACTTCTTTTGTAAGGTCTTCTATTGCATTACAGGTTATACAGCGCTTTTTTGTGTGAAAATAGAGTACCTCTATACAATCTTTATCCAGACCGGCTTCTGACGAGGAGGTTTCATTTTGATTCCTGTGTTTATTTTCACAAGAAATCATAATAAAAGAAACCATTAGAATAATTATCCATTTTCTCATGCTATAATCATTTTGAGATTAACTCTTTCACCTCTGATAAAGAGAGTTTTTTCCCTTTTGAAACAACCTTTTCATCTATGACGATTGCCGGCAGACTCATTACATTATATGACATAATATTCATCATGTCTTCTTCTTTAATTACTACGGCATCAATATTACTCTCTTTTACTGCCTGTTTTACCGTTTCAAACAATGCTTTACAGGATGCACATCCCGTACCCAATACTTTTATTTCCATATGATAGTTTATTTTAATATGTAATTCGCAAAACAACGAACAATATCCGCAAAAAAATTATTTACAACATTTCTTATTTATATGATTATCGTTTTGAAAGAAATTTCCGAATAATTCTTTCGCAATAATCCAGTTATCCTTATTAATGCAATATTTTACTTTAGGTGTTTCAACTTCGCCCTGTATAAGTCCCGAATCCTTAAGCTCTTTAAGGTGCTGCGAAACAGTTGCTTTTGCAATAGGAAGCTCTTCGTGAATATCTCCAAAATAGCAGTTTTCCTGTTTCAGCAGAAATTCAAGTATGGCAATGCGTGTAGGATGTCCCATTGCTTTGGCAAATCTTGCAAGTAAAACCTGTTTATCAGTAGGTTCATTTTTTCTTTTTATCATAAAAAGCCTGTTTATTTGTTCGTAAATATACGAACAAATAAACAGGCTTTTGCAATTAAATAAGAAATTAATATTTTTTGGATTTCAATGTAGATTTAATTTATCGGTTCTACCGTATATCCCTGTCTTCTCAGAAGCTCGATCATTCCGTCATCACCCGGAAGATGTCCTGCACCAACAACGATAAATACATGATCTGAGGGAAGTACGGTTTTAAGATGTTCTGCCCATGTTCTGTTGCGTCCGTACATCATTCTTTCAAGTTCTCTTTCCGATGTTCCCATATCCGGATCTGTCATTAAGGCATACATTCCGTCAAGATCACGACTCATATAAAGTTCTGTCAGAAGACGTATAGCTTTCATTGACTTATCCATATCATTTATTGTTTCAACAAGATCTTCTACCTGCTGATCAAGCGGAGTACAGAACAGCATCTGAGCCTGAAACTCCGGTGTCTCAAAACCTTTAATTCCAATATTGCTTTCTGTAGCAAGCGACTGCATATAAGAATCAAGCTGAACCGGAGAGTCGATATTCGCAAAATACTTCTGACTCTGGACCATTGATAATGTTGCCGATATTGCCATAGGCTTCAAAACTTTTAAAGCATCTATGTCAGCACCAAGCTCTGTTTTTATCACTTCTCCAAGCTTTTGATAATCTTCATCTTTCATAATTTTATCCAGCAGGCTGTCCTGAGGAAGCATCATATATGACTGGGTTTTAACAGCCATCTCTTTCATTTCCTGATCGCTTTTGACCTCTATTTCACAATAAACATAAGAACAACTGTTTAAAGCATCAATAATTCCCGGAATGCTGTCGATTATTGATATAGGAGCGACATGATGAGTACCGAAGATATATGACGGTTTTTCAGTTCCGTTGCCGGATATTTTCCATAATAACTGGGCCTGCACATTAAATGCCGCTACAAGAAGAAAAGCAAGAGTAAATAATTTTTTCATAATAATTATGTTATTTAAAATGTACTCCGACAATAATTTTGTCGAATAACTAAATGTAAATATTAATTTATATTATATAAATTATGTACAATATAGTAAAAGAAAATGGTTAATTGACTGTTTTTCAATATTAAATATTCATGTTAATCTTCTGAACAGTGTTTTAATGTATGGTACCGTAAATGTATAAACAAAAAGATTTGTCAGCTTCCGGAAAATTCCGAAAGCTGACAAATCTTCATAATATTATAAGAATGGCTTTTATTTTATTTTCATTCCCGGAATAAGAGAACTTACATCCACAAGCTCAAGATTACGTATCATATCCAGAGTCCCCTGTTTATATTTAAGGAAATGTGGTGTCTTTATATGTGACTGATAAGCATCCTCATCCGCATAAATTTCAAGAATGGTGATATGATTCGGACGTTCCTTTTCAGCAACGGCATAAAGAGTAAGAACACCTCTCTCTGCAAACATAGATGCTTCGATCTCTTCTTTAAGAAGAGCATTATACTCTTCAAGTTTTCCTTTCTCAACAACTATTTTCGAAAGCCTTACCATATTCTTATCCTGATCAGGCTGATCGATATCTCTTAATATTCTGATAGCGTTAAGTGACCTGGCAAAACCGATATAAGGAGCAAGATGAATCATGACGTCACAAAGAGTCTCCTTGCTTGTCCCCAGTTTCATACTACCTGCAATATGCGGTTTTATCTGAGGTATCAGACCTTCCGACATGAGAATAGTAAGAACAACAAGTTCTCTGTCTGCAAGTGACAATCCTTTTCTGGTATAGAAATCTCCGAAACAAAGGCCGGTAAGCAGATTCGAAACAGTGTCCTGATAATTATCCGGCAAGCCGGCAAAACTGTTATGCATCTCAGCCCCGTATAACGACTCCTGAATTGCTTTTCCTTTTTCGATTCGGTCTGCTTCCGTAACCGTTGTACTTTCTTCAAGAGGCAAAGCTATACCTCTTTCGGTAAAAACTTCATTTGCTACACCTATAGCATTAAGAGTTTTCGGAAAACCGATAAATGGGGCGCACATATATATAGCTTCCCTTACTTCAAGCGGAGTAACACCCACATTAAGCGAAGCTCCCACATGAGCTTTGAGCTGAGGAAGTGTCTGCATTGAAGCCAGTGAGACAACCGTTAGTAATTCTCTTTTCTGTGTCGTAAGATCTCCGACATAAAACACTTCTCCGAAAATAAATTTCTGAAGAATATCCATTAACTCAGGATCGTTACCCTTTCCCGTAAGAGCCTCTCCACCGAAGAGCTCTTTGTAAGTCTGCTTGCAGCGCTCAGTTCTGTCCATATTATAATCATCTTGTGCGAATAGACCTGCTATTCCGATTATTAAAAACGCTAGAATTAAAATTTTTGTTTTCATATTATCTGTTTTGTGAAACAGCAGATTCTTATTTCATTACAGCGATAAATAATCCGGAAAGCGTACTTACATCGCTGTTATTTATAAGACTGCCGATATATTTTTATACAGTCCTCAGTGCTTAGCTGCTCCCTGTCGCAATCAAAAAGAGAGCCCATTGTTTCTTTTGCGTTAACAGCGAACTTCTCAAACTCATCAGGTGTGATACCGTAATCAGACATCTTAAGGTCGGCAACACCGCAATCTTCCATCAGACGGTGAAGTGCTGTAAGGAAATCTTCAGGAGCCCCTGCGTCCGACATTCCCATTGCCATTGACATGGCAATAAAACGTTCGGGTACTAATCCTTTTTCAATGAAATGGCGGTAATAGGCAAGACATATCATGATAAGACCTGCTCCGTGCGGAAGATTCTGATGATAAGCACTCATTGCGTGTTCGAGAGAATGTTCGGATGTACATTGTCCGACACTCATTACAAATCCGGAAAGAGTATTTCCGAAAAGAACATGCTCACGTGCCACTATATCACTACTGTCATTTACGGCACGTGCAAGATATCTGCCTACATTTTCTATTGCCGTAATGGCATACATATCGCTGAGCAGACTTGTCGCTGTTGAGATAAAACCTTCAGTACTATGGAAAAGCGCGTCAAATCCCTGATAAGCAGTAAATTCAGGCGGAACACTCAATGTCAGTTCAGCATCGATTACAGAAATTACGGGATAAAGTCCGGGATGCCCCAGTTCTGTCTTTTCTCTTTTTATTTCATGTGTTATCACTCCACCGCAATCAGCTTCAGATCCGGTCCCTGCTGTAGTCGTAATGGCAATAAGAGGAAGAGGCTTATTGACAAGCTGTTTTCCTTTTCCGCTTCCCGAAGATATATAGTCCCAGAGATCCCCTTCATTGACAGCCATTGCTGCTATTCCTTTTGCAGCATCCATCACGCTGCCTCCTCCGAGTGCGACAATAAAATCACAATTGTTTTCTCTTGCCTCTTGAGCTCCTTTCATCACTGTAGAACGAAGAGGATTGGCTTCCACTTCATCGAATATCACATATTCTGTTCCCGCCTTATTTAGCTGTTCTTCGGTACGGGCAAGATAGCCGTTCTCTTTTGCTGACTTTCCGTTTGAAATAACAAGTAATGCCTTTTTTCCGGGCATCTTCTGTCTGTGGAGGTTATTAAGCTCTCCGCGACCGAAAAGAAAAACTGTCGGTATATATTGGCTGAAAGTGGTATTGGTTTTCATTGTTTCTTTTTATTTATATTATAAGAAATAATTCTGCTGACTGAACTCTTTCATATAAGACAAAAAAGAAAACCTATTGTTTTTTATCTTCATTTTTTTCTTACCGTTATAATATTATTCCCTGATCTTTTCATATTGCACAGTTTCTTTGAAATATATCGTAATAAAAATAAAGATAAAGATAAGGGAACGACATTTCTGTCATCCCCTTTTCATTTAAAAAACACCCACTTAATCTAACTATGACCTACATATTTGCTTTATATAGTTTTTTCTATTTATATGACTGCTGATATATCTTTATGCAGTCTTCTGTACTTAACTGCTCTCTGTCACAGGTGAAAAGAAATCCCATGGTTTCTTTTGCATTATTCGCGAACTTTTCAAATTCATCCGGTGTGATTCCGTAATCCGACATCTTCAGATCCGCAACACCGCAATCTTCCTGTAATTTATGAAGTACTGTAAGGAAATCTTCAGGTTTTGAAGCATTTTCCATTCCCATGGCTTTTGCCATAGCAATGAAGCGGTCAGGCACCATACCTTTTTCAATGAAATGACGGTAATAGGCAAGACTTATCATGATAAGTCCCGCTCCGTGCGGAAGATCCTGATGATAAGCACTCATCGCGTGTTCGAGAGAATGTTCTGAAGTACAAAGTCCCACGCTCATTACAAAACCTGACATCGTATTCCCGAATAATACATGTTCGCGGGCTTCCATATCGTTTCCGTCCTTTACGGCGCGTGCAAGGTAACGTCCTACATTCTCGATTGCCGCCATGGCATACATATCACTAAGAAGACTTGTCCCGGTAGAAATAAAACCTTCAGTACTGTGAAAAAGAGCATCGAATCCCTGATATGCCGTAAACTTAGGCGGTACGCTTGCTGTAAGTTCGGCGTCAACTATTGAAATTACCGGAAAAAGAGCCGGGTGCATAAGAGCTGTTTTTTCTCTTTTTGTCTCATGAGTTATTACGGCACCGGCATCTGCCTCAGAACCTGTTCCGGCAGTTGTGGTTATGGCAACAATTGGTAACGGACGGTTAGTTATAGGTTTTGCCTTACCGCTCCCGAAAAGGATGTAATCCCATAAATCGCCTTCATTTGTTGCTGCTGTAGCAATACCTTTTGCAGCATCCATAACGCTACCGCCACCAAGAGCCACAATAAAATCACAGTTGTTTTCCCGTGCTGCCTCAGCACCTCTCATTACAGTCGAGCGAAGCGGATTCGGTTCAACTTCATCAAATATTATATATTCAGCACCTGCTTTTTTTAACTCTTCCTCTGTGCGGGCAAGATATCCGTTTACTTTAGTTGACTTACCGTTTGAAATTACAAGCAATGCTTTTTTTCCCGGAAGCTGCTGGTTATGAAGGTTGTTTAACTCACCGCGTCCGAATATGACGTTGGTCGGGATATATTGATTAAATGTCGTTTTAGTTTCCATATAGGTTTCTCGTTTAATTATATATTAAAAATTTATGAATTGCCTTTAAGACAAAATTAGCCAATGAATGTTTCCTCAGATATAAACTTTTTACTGTTCATTGTATACATATTACTGAAATTGATTTATATATAAAAAAAGAAAAAGAGATTCTTCTGCCGGGTTTGATGATACCTTAACAGCAGAGAATCTCTTTTTTGAAAAGTTGTATTAGAAAAACTGAAATGGATTGGATACTTTATATAATTAATTAAGCGCTCTGTATTCATTAGGTGTCATACCTACTTTCTTCTTAAAAAGACGACTGAAATATTGGGGATATTCAAAACCGAGTTCATATGCAACCTGACTTACAGTTTTGTCTTTTTCGAACATCTTTTCTTTTGCAATTTCTATAAGGCGAAGCTGAACATGTTCCTGCGCACTTTTCCCTGTCTCTTTTTTCAGAAGATCACCAAGATAGTTTGCAGACAGATTAAGTTTTTCCGCACAATATTTCACTGTCGGCAGACCCTGTTTCTGTGGAAGATCAGAATGAAAATATTCATTAAGGATATTCTCGAATCTGCTCAGGATATCGCTGTTGACATGACTTCTTGTGATGAACTGACGGTCATAAAAACGGATGCAGTAATTCAGGAAAAGCTCGATATTTGAAACGATAAGCCTTGCCGAATGTTTGTCGATGCTGTGCTTGAGTTCATTAGCTATATTATTGAAACATTCAAGCACCGTCTGTCTTTCCTGCTCCGAAAGATGAAGAGCTTCAAAAACTTCATAAGAAAAAAATGAATAATCCTTTATACTTTTTCCAAGTGAGGTTCCTCTGATAAGGTCAGGGTGAAACATAAGTGCCCATCCCTTTGGCTGATGAGGCTTACGGTTTTCGATCTTTACAATCTGATCGGGCGCAAGGAATACAAGTGTGCCTTCCTGGTAATCATAATAATTACGTCCGTATTTCATATCGCCACACATGGCATCTTTAAGAAATATGGTGTAATATCCGAAAGAGTGACCTTCCGGGTATTCTCCGGAATGACTTGTGTTTTCGAAATTTATAACCGAAACCAGCGGATGCCTGGTTTCTATATTCATTGTCTTGTTATATTCGTCTATTGTATTGAATTTATGAATTCCTTTCATAGTTTCAGTCTTTATTTATACAAATGTAATTATAGTTTCCAAACGTTGTATCATCCTGATTTATAATCGGTAATAAGTATACAACAAACCGTAATTTGTATCATTCGGCCATATTATAAAATTGATTAATCTGTAATTTGTATACAATCATCAGTAATACGTTTATTTGAATTAGTCTTTTCTCATTCTATTTTTACCGTTGAAAAAATTGTAAATCAGAATGATATGAAAAAGATTATTTTTATCGCAGCGGTTCTGTTTTCTATATCTTTCTTTGTTTCTGAATCAAAAGCTCAGTCAAAGGATAAGAAAATTCTTGTAACCTATTTCACACTTCCCGAGACAGACGGCGTAGATGCATCAAGCGGAGCAAGCCGCGTAGTGGTAAATGACAAACTCTACGGAGCTACCGAATATGTGGCCAACGAGATAAGCGAACTGACAGGCGGTGACCTTTTTCAGATCAAGACTGAAAATACCTATCCGGGAACACATAAGGCTCTGATAGATTATGCAAAGAAAGAAGCAGAATCAAAAACATATCCCGTGATCACGTCTAAGATTAAAAATTTCCAGGACTATGATGTGGTTTTTGTCGGTTATCCTAACTGGTGGTATGATATGCCGATGGTGATATATTCTCTTTTTAAAGATTATGATTTCAGCGGTAAGACGATAATACCTTTCTGTACACATGGCGGAAGTGGATTTTCACAATCTGTAGAGACAATTGCCGGACTTGAAAAGAATGCAAAAGTCATAAGTATTCCCGCTATTTCAAGAAGTCGTGTGACATCTTCACGCAGTGCTCTTGAAAAATGGCTGAAGGAACAGGGACTTGCCAAATAATAATAAAACATATACTAAACACATATCTAAATAATTAAGTATGCTAAAAAAGATAAGAACCATATCCGCCATAATATTTCTGGCTCTGATTACTTTACTTTTTCTTGATTTTACCGGAACAATTCATTCGTGGTTCGGATGGATGGCAAAAATTCAGTTTTTCCCTTCATTACTGGCTTTGAATTTCGGAATAATTACTTTTCTGATTCTTATTACTCTTTTGTTCGGCAGAATATATTGTTCTGTGATTTGCCCTCTTGGTCTGTTTCAGGATGGGGTATCAAAAGTCGCGTCGAAAAGAAAGAAAAACAGATTTTTCTTTTCTAAAGCCATGACATGGCTGCGTTATACGGTATTAGGATTGTTTGTTATCGCTTTTATAGGCGGATTTGGTTCTTTTGTTGCTTTTCTTGAGCCATATAGTGCATTCGGAAGAATAGTGTCAAATATTTTTGCTCCTGTATATCAGGGCGTGAACAATCTTCTTGCACTTCTTGCCGAACGTGTAGACAGTTATGCATTTTATGAAAAAGAGATATGGATAAGATCTGTCGCTACATTCTCTGTCGCAGCCGCTACTCTTGCAGGAATTGTAATACTTGCGTGGAGAGGCGGAAGAACATATTGTAATACTCTTTGTCCCGTAGGTACCATACTTGGTGTGATTTCTCAGTTTTCTTATTTCAAACACAGAATAGACGTGGCTAAATGTAACAGCTGCGGACTTTGCGCACGCAATTGTAAAGCTTCATGTATAGACGCCAAAAGTCATACTATAGATTATTCACGTTGCGTGAGCTGTTTCAACTGTATTGAAAAATGCAGAAAAGAAGCTATCAGATATACTCCGGGTATAAGACAGGAAAAACCTGAATTGCAGACAGAACCGGAAAAAGTTATGGTTTCTGAAGAACAGGTAGATTCTTCAAGACGAAAAATGCTTACCATAGCAGGTGCAGTACTTGCAACTTCTGCTATTAAGGCACAGGAGAAAAAAGTTGACGGAGGTCTTGCTTTCATTGAGGATAAGAAGATTCCTAAACGGCAGACTGCCCTGGTTCCTGCCGGTTCACAAAGTATCAGGAATTTCACCCGTCAATGCACAGGTTGTCAGCTTTGTGTTTCAGCCTGTCCAAATAATGTGCTTCGTCCGTCTACAGGCCTTGTAACTTTTATGCAGCCCGAAATGTCGTATGAACGGGGTTACTGCCGTCCTGAATGTACAAAATGTTCGGAAGTGTGTCCCGCCGGAGCAATAACAAGAGTTTCTGTTGAAGATAAATCATCAACTCAGATCGGTCATGCTGTCTGGATCGAGAAAAACTGTGTAGTTCTTACAGACGGAGTAAGTTGCGGAAACTGTGCACGTCATTGTCCTGCGGGAGCTATTGTTATGATAGAAAAAGATCCCGACGGTTTCGACTCTGCAAAAATCCCTGTAGTAAATACAGAAAGATGTATCGGATGCGGGGCTTGCGAAAATCTATGTCCGGCACGCCCTTTCAGCGCAATTTATGTTGAGGGTCACAATATGCACAGAACAGTTTAAAATAGCAGATCATTATGTCAGATAAAAATAAAAACAGCAATAAATTAGGTCGCCGCGGTTTTCTGAAGATACTTGGCGGAACAGCAGTAGTATCGTCTGCGGCTTTTGCAGGCTTCAAACCAAAAGATAAAGAAAGAGGCGGTATCGCTCTTGGAGAAGTACCCAAAGGGAAGATGACTTATCGTACAACACCTACAACGGGTGACAAGGTATCTGTATTAGGTTATGGCTTTATGCGTCTTCCTACTATCGCAGGCAACAGTGCCCGTGAAAACGGAGGAAATGAGATCGATCAGGAAGCGGTAAATGCCCTTACCGATTATGCTCTTGAACATGGTGTGAATTATTTCGATACATCGCCTGCTTATTGTCAGGGACGTTCGGAAGGAGCTCTGGGAATCGCACTGAGCCGTCATCCGAGAGATAAATATTTCGTAGCAACAAAACTTTCAAATTTCGCTCCTAACACATGGAGCCGTGAAGCATCAATCGAAATGTATCATAATTCACTTAAGGAACTTAAAGTGGATTATCTTGACTATATGCTTCTTCATGCCATCGGACTTGGCGGAATGGATGCTCTTCACGGAAGATATCTTGATAACGGAATTCTTGATTTTCTTATAGAGGAGCGTAAAGCGGGAAGAATAAGAAACCTGGGATTTTCTTATCACGGGGATATTAAAGTATTCGACTATCTTCTTTCCATGCATGATGAGGTGAAATGGGATTTCGTTCAGATACAGCTTAATTATCTTGACTGGAACTATGCGAAAGAGGTGAATCCGACAAATACAAATGCTTCATATCTGTATGACGAACTTGAAAAACGCGGTATTCCTTCTGTCATCATGGAACCGCTTCTTGGAGGACGTCTTGCCAAACTTCCCGATTATCTTATGGGGAAACTTAAGCAGCAACGTCGTGACAACAGTATTGCTTCCTGGGCTTTCAGATATGCCGGATCATTTCCGGGAGTTCTTACCGTGTTGAGCGGAATGACATATATGGAACATCTGCAGGACAATATACGCACTTATGCACCTCTTGAACCTCTTAGTGAAAAAGAAAATGATCTTCTTGAAGAAACGGCAAAACTGATGATTGAATATCCTCTTGTATCCTGTACCGGATGTCAGTATTGTATGCCGTGTCCTTACGGAATCGATATTCCTTCTATTTTCCTTCATTATAACAGATGCGTTTCAGAGAACAATTTCCCTCAAAGCAGTCAGGATGAAAATTATTCCAGGGCAAGACGTGCGTTCCTTGTCGGTTACGACCGTACTGTGCCTAAACTTAGACAGGCCGACCATTGCATCGGCTGTGATCAGTGTACTCATCACTGTCCCCAGGCGATAAAAATTCCTGCGGAACTTGAGCGAATCGACCGTTATGCTGAAAGTCTTAAACAGGGTGTGATCTGATAATCAGAAAATATCATCACCCTGAATAAAACAGGACAAATTAAAACCAATCATGAAAGAAGAATTCAAAAAAATATTGTTAGGGTGTGTGATGATATCAGGAACAGGCTTAAGTGCCATGGCATCGGAAATACCGGCCGACAGTCTGTCTATTCCTGAAGTTGTGGTGACAGGAGCACGCAGTGAAGTTGATCTCAGACATTTACCGATGAGCGTCTCCGTAGTAAACAAAAAGCAGATAGAAGGACGTTATGAACAATCATTGCTTCCCGTTTTGACAGAACTTGTTCCGGGGTTATTTACTACTTCCCGCGGAATTATGGGGTACGGAGTGTCGACGGGAGCATCCGGAGGGATGACTATGCGTGGTGTAGGAGGATCTCCCACAACGGGAATGCTGATTCTTATCGACGGACATCCGCAGTATATGGGCTTGATGGGACATCCGATCGCAGATGCCTATCAGACTATGGTTGCGGATAAAGTCGAGGTTGTCAGAGGTCCTTCTTCTGTTCTTTACGGCTCGAATGCGATGGGAGGGGTAATAAACATTCTTACCCGCAAACAGCAGGATGACGGAATTAAGAATAATGTAAGGATCGGTTACGGATCCTATAATACACTTATGACCGAAGCTTCGAGCAGATTCCGCAAAAACGGATTCTCTTCCGTTATAACCGGATCTTACAACCGTACTGACGGCCATCGTGAAAATATGGAATTTGAACAATACGGAGGCTATGCCAAAGTAGGTTATGAGTTTTCTTCCAGGTGGAATACTTTTGCTGATGTGAATATCACTCATTTCAATGCTTCAAATCCGGGAACCGTTTCCAGACCTATTTTTGATAATGATCAGCGTATAACACGCGGAATGGCATCATTATCCATTGAAAATAATTATGAGCGCAGTTCGGGTGCATTGAAATTCTTCTACAACTGGGGTCATCACAACATAAACGACGGATTTTATGAAGGAGGTACTCCAAGAGATTATCTTTTTAATTCCGACGACAATATGTTCGGTGTGACATGGTATCAGGGAGTTTCTCTTTTTAAAGGAAACAGAGTTACTGTCGGTTTTGACTATCAGAGATTCGGAGGACATGCATGGAACGCATATAATGACGGTACTGACAGCGACATAATCGACACAAACGAAGATAATATAGCGGGATATATCGATTTCAGACAAAATATAGGTCGTTTCCTGACTCTTAACGCCGGTGTCCGTCTTGATCATCATTCCGTGAGCGGAACAAACTGGATTCCTCAATTCGGAGCTTCTCTTTACCCTTTGGAGTCCGGAGAGATCAAACTTATCGCAAGCCGCGGTTTCAGAAATCCTACGATAAGAGAAATGTATATGTTTCCTCCGCAGAATCCGGAACTGAAACCGGAATCTTTATGGAATTATGAGATATCCTGGTCGCAGAGACTTCTTAACGGAAGATTCTCTTACGGAGCAAATCTCTATTATGTAAAAGGTGAAAATATGATTCAGACTATGCCGGTTGACGGCAGACCTCTGAATGTGAACACCGGAGAGATAGAAAACATGGGCGTAGAACTTAATGTTAACTGTCAGATTTCAAAATCTTTTAGTATATTGTCGAACTATAGCTGGCTTAAAATGGAAAATCCCGTTCTTGCCGCTCCGGAACATAAGCTTTATGTCGGAATAGATTATAATCGCAAATGGTTCGGATTTTCAACCGGTGCTCAATATGTCGAAGGGCTTTATACTTCTCTGAGTCCGGAAGAAAAAGAATCTTTCGTGCAATGGAATGCAAGAGCTACGGTAAGACCATCAAAAATGCTTGAGCTTTTTGTAAAAGGAGAGAATCTTCTGAATCAGAGATATGAAATAAACAACGGATTCCCGATGCCGGGAGCTACCGTCATGGGAGGAGTCAACCTTAATTTTTAATTAATTAAAAACAATAGTATATTATGCAGACAAAAGCTTTACGTCTTTATTCGCTTGACTATAAAGAAGCGAAGACCTATATCATAGCTATGATATTCGTTGTGGGAAACATTGTTCTTCCTCAGGTTTGTCACCTTATCCCTCAGGGCGGATTTATTTTCCTTCCGATATATTTCTTTACGCTTATCGCGGCTTATAAATATGGCTGGAAAGCAGGACTTCTTACGGCAGTATTGTCGCCTCTTGTAAATCACGTGCTTTTCGGAATGCCTCCGTTAGCGGTTCTTCCGGCAATACTTACAAAATCAGTATTCCTTGCCATGGCAGCAGGCCTTGCTGCTTCATATTTCAGAAAACTGTCTCTACCTATTCTTGCTCTTGTGGTTCTTGCCTATCAGGTATTCGGAACTCTTGTAGAGTGGACCATCTTAGGCGATTTCTTCAAAGCCGTGCAGGATTTCAGAATCGGAATTCCGGGTATGCTTCTTCAGGTATTCGGAGGATATGCAGTGATAAGATATCTTCTTAAAAGATAAATTATAAAGTAAATTATATAAAAACAAAAAGCGCGGAAACTCTGAGTTTTCGCGCTTTTTGTTTTCCTCTTTGATATTTTTGTTTTCCTGTGATCAGATAAAAACTATTCAAAAAATCTTCTTTTCTTACCATGTCTACTGATGAAAAAGGGCCTTTCCATTCTATTACAAATATATTATCTATTCATTTTTAGTTATAGATATATTATTGTTTTTATTATTGACAATATATGATATTAATGATAATATTATAAAAGATAACCCGTATTAAAAAAGCTGTACAGTGACAATATAAAAACTGCACGGTGACAATATTGCAACCGTGCAGTTGCGATATTGTCACCGTGCGTCTTTTTTGAAAAGCTCAATAGATTATTCTTTTATAACTGTAGCCTTTAATATTCTTACATCATTTACGGGACGATCGTTTTCATCTACTGAAACTTTCTGTATGGCGTCGACGACATCCATACCTTCGATAATTTCGGCAAATACAGTATATTGTGCATCAAGGTGAGGTGAGCCTCCAATGTTGCGGTAATTGCTGATCATTTCATCAGTAAGATTTACTGTAGAATCTGTTCCTGCCCATATTCTCTGCTGACCGCGCTCAATTCTCTCGTCACTCATAGGTCCGCCGGTCATTATGGCAAACTGAGAAGCGCAAGATTCTCTTTTAGGATTTTCTTCATCTCCCATTCTTGCAGCATTCACCATACCGCGTTTATGATAAAGTTTAGGGAAGCATATTTCGGCCGGGATTCTGAACGGTTCTCCCTCTCCGAGAAGTATGCCTGAAGGAGCATATTTTGAGTTCGGATCACCCGCCTGAATGATAAAATTATCAATTACACGGTGGAATAGAAGAGAATCGAAATATCCGCATTTTGTCAATACAAGATAAGCGTCACGGTGAAGAGGTGTCTCATTGAAAAGAGCCATCTTAAAATCACCCATAGTGGTATTGAAAAGAATTTCCGCTCTCTCCATTTGAACTGTTTCAGGATCCTCTTCACGAGTGTTGCAGCCTGTAAAGGCAACAAGCGACAATATTAAAATAAATAAATTTTTCATAATGTGTTAAATTAGAATTATTGTCGCAAATATATGTAAAGGATTTATCAGTCTCAATTATATAGCCTGAAATCTTGATGTTTACGATTAAATTTTATCATTTTATCCTTTATAATATTTACCCTGCCATGTATCACGTTCCTGAAGTCTCTTATTAAGTTTTGCCGTGAATTCATGATTTTTCAGTCCCCAGTCCGGAGCGATAAGAAGTTCCTTTGGCGACTGCGATACGAATCTCTCTATTACGATATCAGGATTCAGAAGTTCAATGAAATCTATAGCCAGGTCGATATATTCATCGGCTGAAAAAAGATGGAATAACTCAGGGTTTTCCTTAAACTGACGTGCCATCTTTGTATTTTTTATAAGCTGTAGCTGATGAAGTTTAAGAGTTGTCAGCGGAAGAGCGGATAGTCGTGCCGCATGACTTTTAACTTCTTCAATACTTTCACCCGGAAGTCCGAGAATCATATGTGCACCCGTTATAATTCCTTTTCCGGCCGTACGGATAATCATGTCCCGCGAACATTCGAAATCATGACCTCGATTTATAAACTCAAGGGTTTTGTCAAGTGTAGATTCAACTCCGTATTCCACCATTACGAAAGTTCGTCGGGAAAGTTCGGCAAGATAATCGAGAAGTTCGTCCGGCATACAGTCGGGACGCGTACCTATTATAAGTCCGACCACATCCTCACACGCCAGAGCTTCTTCGTATTTGGCTATTATGCTTTTCATCTCACCGTAAGTATTGGTGTAAGCCTGGAAATAAGCAAGATATTTCATTTCAGGATATTTGCGGCTGAAAAACTTTATTCCTTTTTCAATCTGCTCTTTCACAGATTCTCCTGTATGACAATAGTCGGGACTGAATGTCTGATTGTTGCAATATGTACAGCCACCGAAACCTTTGCTTCCGTCGCGGTTAGGGCAGGTAAAGCCTGCATTTACTGATATTTTCTGTACTTTATATGGGAAGCGGGCATTGAAAAGCTCCTTTAAATCTTTATATCTCTTCTGAGGATTCATCATAGTCGTGGTAAGAGCCGGATAACTATATGTAAGCGCAACCGGGCGATAAATTTATAATGTGAAGATAATAATGATTTTTACGATAGAAAACAGAAATTGTTTGTTTATACATTAAATGATTATTGTAATAATTTAGAAATTGCAATTCATTGATTAACTTTGTACAAATAATTCATAAACTATCTGAATGATAGAAAGAGTAATAATATTAGAAAATATTGACCCTGTTGTTTTTTACGGTGTAAACAATAGCAATATCCAGCTTCTGAAATCTCTGTACGTCAAACTTCGGTTCGTGGCGCGCGGTCACGTCATCAAGGTGATCGGCGAATCAGAGCTGATAGAACAGTTTGAGAAGACGATACGCAAACTGGAAAAATATTGTGAAGAATTCAATCTTATGAATGAGGAGATAATCCTTGACATCGTGAAAGGTGATCAGCCTAAAGAGATAAAACAGGATAATCTTATCATTCACGGCGTTAACGGTAAACCTATCGTTGCCCGCACAATCAATCAAAAGAAACTTGTAGACGCTTTCGCCAAAAACGATCTTGTATTCGCGCTCGGACCTGCCGGTTCGGGTAAGACTTATGTTGCCATAGCTCTTGCCGTGAAAGCTTATAAGAACAAAGAGGTGAAAAAGATCATTCTTTCGCGTCCGGCTGTTGAGGCAGGCGAGAAGCTGGGTTTCCTTCCCGGAGAGATGAAAGATAAGCTTGATCCGTATTTGCAACCTCTTTATGATGCACTTCAGGATATGATTCCGGCCGCTAAACTTAAAGAGCTGATGGAAAGCAATGTGATTCAGATCGCACCGCTTGCATATATGCGTGGCCGAACATTGAGTGATGCCATAATAATTCTTGATGAGGCTCAGAATACTACTACGCATCAGATAAAGATGTTTCTTACCCGCCTGGGGCTTGGCGGAAAGATGATTATTACGGGTGATATGACTCAGATCGACCTTCCGCATTCGGTCACTTCGGGGCTGGTGCAGGCAAGAAAGATACTTGACGGTGTAGCGGGAATCGGTACCGTGGAGTTTGAGAAGAAAGATATCGTACGCCATAAACTTGTTCAGCGGATAGTCGAGGCTTACGACAAGCATGACGATGATATCAGAAAGGCGAGAAAAGAAGCTCTTTCAAAAAGCGGAGAGACAGCTGATAAGCTTATCGCCGAAACAGAGGAAAAGCCTAAAAAGACAAAAAAGGCAAAAGAATAAAGTGCATAGTTGTAACTCATCCATTTATATTAATATATTTTTTAGAAAATGAAAAATGCTTTGACAAGAACGGATTTTAATTTTCCGGAGCAAAAAGGAGTTTATCACGGTAAGGTTAGAGATGTATATTTCATCGGTGACGACCTTCTTGTAATGGTGGCGACAGACCGTATCTCAGCTTTCGACGTAGTACTTCCTGAGGGTATCCCTTATAAAGGACAGGTACTGAATCAGATTGCAGAGAAATTTCTTGACGCTACATCGGATATCATCCCTAACTGGAAAATCGCTACTCCCGATCCAATGGTTACTCTTGGTGTTAAATGTGAGCCTTTCAAAGTGGAAATGGTTATCCGCGGTTATCTGACAGGTCACGCATGGAGAGAATATAAAGCGGGAAAACGTATGATCTGTGGTGTGCCAATGCCTGATGGTATGGTAGAAAATCAGAAATTCGAAACTCCTATCATCACTCCTACAACTAAAGCCGATCAGGGTCATGACGAAGATATCTCTAAAGAAGAAATCATCGCTCAGGGTCTTGTAAACCGTGAAGATTATGAAGCTCTTGAAAAATATACTCAGGCTCTGTTTCAGCGCGGGCAGGAGATGGCTGCATCTAAAGGCCTTATCCTTGTAGATACAAAATATGAATTCGGTAAAGCTAACGGTGAAATCATCCTTATGGATGAGATCCACACTCCTGACTCATCAAGATATTTCTACCTTGAGGGTTATGAAGAGCGTCTTGCCAAAGGTGAGGAGCAGAAACAGCTTTCTAAGGAGTTTGTCCGTCAGTGGCTTATCGCTAACGGTTTTCAGGGTAAAGAAGGACAGGAAGTGCCTTTCATGTCTGAAGAATACTGTAACTCTGTATCAGACAGATATATCGAGCTTTACGAAAATATCGTAGGTGAGAAATTCGTTAAGGCTGATGTGAATGACGTTGCAAAACGTATCGAGGAAAACATAACAAACTTCCTTAAAGAATATAGAAAATAATCTGTAACCAGTTATTAATATGTCCTGCATTTCTGTCTTTGCAGACGGGAATGCAGGTATTTTTTTGTTTTAAATGATGACTAAACAATATAAAGCGGAGAAGATTGTCCCTTACAATGATAATGAGGCGAAGACAAAACAGGTGAAGACCATGTTCGACTCAATTGCCAAAACATATGACAAACTTAACATAACTCTTTCTTTCGGTATCGACAGGATATGGAGACGCAAGGCACTTGCCGCTCTGAAAAAACATTCTCCCTCCACTATTCTGGATGTAGCAACGGGAACGGGTGATCTTGCCATTCTTGCATATAAGAAACTTTCGCCTGAGAAAATCACCGGTATCGATCTTTCTGAGGGAATGCTTGAGGTAGGTCGTGAGAAAGTTGCTAAGGAAAATCTTGAAAACAACATAACTCTTCTTTGCCAGGATTGTCTGAATCTTGAATTTGCCGACAACACCTTTGATGCCGTAACGGTCGGATTCGGTGTACGCAATTTTGAGAATATAAGCAAAGGTTATGCAGAGATGTTCCGTGTGCTTAAACCGGGAGGCGTCCTTATGGTGCTTGAACTTTCAACTCCTGAAAAGTTTCCGATGAACATGCTTTATAATTTTTATTCATCAAAAGTCATTCCCACAGTGGGAAAACTTGTATCAAGCGATACGAAAGCATACAGCTATCTGAATCAGTCGATACGCGCGGTACCGCAGGGTGAGGAGATGGCTGCCATATTCAGAAATGTGGGATTTAAGACAGTGAAATTCAGTCGTTACACATTCGGAATCTGTACCTGTTATATAGGGATTAAATAACAAGGGTTTAAAAGAATCGTATATAAAAATATTGAAGTTAAATAGTTATTATTAAGACGCATCAGGAGTTACAAGAAATATATAAGGGACTGAAATAGGAGAACTTTTGCGTCGGAAAGCCGGTTTTACTGCAGTTTTGATGAAAAACTGCCGTTATTGATATATACGGCAAATTACCTGAATAATAGAATGAAAAAGACAAATATCAGACAGCAGATTGACAGGATAAGAAAAGACAGGCAACTGAGAATCCAGTTTATGAAATTCATCGCTCTGGGAGTAATGAATACTCTCATATCATTGATAGTGATTTACTTACTTATGAAGTTCGGTGTCAACTATCGTCTTTCCAATCTTATAGGATACATAGCCGGTCTGATCAATAGTTTTATTTTCAATAAGATATGGGTGTTTAAAACTCGTAAGAATCTTTTTAAGGAAATATTTAACTTTTCTGTTGTATTCGGATTGTGTTATTCGGTACAATATCTTATACTTCTTCTTATGGTTGAGGAATACTCTCTTAATAAGTACTTCTCTCAGCTTATCGCTATGGGTTTCTATACGGTATTGAATTTTATACTAAACAGAATTTTTACATTTAAAAATAGAATAAAATAAATTTTATCTTTTATTAAAGAAATCTTTTCTTTCTAAAAGAATAATTTTCTCTTACATAATGTTATAATATCGAGACATTGTTCCTGATATTATACTGCTGTACGTAATATATTGCAATTGACGGATTTATAGCTGCATATTCTTATGGAAAAGATAAGCGACATTATGACTGTCTGTCGTAAATATTTGTCGTACAGATTAATACAATGGGTTATTTCATGAAACTGAATATAATTATTCCCTGTTATAACGAAGAAGAAGTACTTGAAGAATCTTACAGACGATTTGTAAAAGTGATGTCAGGCGTCAGCTATGACTATTCTTTCATCTTTATAAATGACGGAAGCCGCGACAGAACTCTTGAGATTCTTAGAAATCTTGCAAAACAGGATGAAAAAGTCACAGTGATTTCTTTTTCCAGAAATTTCGGTCATCAGAATGCGGTGAGCGCCGGTCTGCACAATGTTGACGGTGATGCCGCAGTGATCATCGATGCCGATTTGCAGGACCCTCCGGAAGAGATTCCAAAGATGGTGGAGAAATGGCAGACTACGGGATGTAATATCGTTTATGCAGTGAGAGAGTCTCGTAAGGGTGAGTCTTTTTTTAAGCTGATGACAGCGAGAATATATTATCGCACACTGAATGCTTTATCTGAATACGCTTTCCCGGTGGATACCGGTGACTTCCGTCTTGTAGACAGAGCTGTGGTCGATGCTTTTGCCCGTTTTCCGGAAAAACATAAATATCTGCGTGGCCTTTTCAGCTGGATGGGTTTCAGACAGGAACCTCATATGTATAAAAGGGAAGAACGTTACGCGGGAAGCACCAAATATTCGCTCAGCAAAATGGTACATCTTGCGGCTGTCGGCATTTTCGGTTTTTCAAAGAAACCGCTGAAGCTTGCAATTTCTCTCGGTTTGATGTGTATAATATTCGCTATTGCCATTATTGTATGGATGGTATGTCTTAATATATTCCGTCCGGAGAAAATCGTTCCGGGCTGGTCGTCAACGATATTCATAGTATTGCTTATGGGAGGAATCCAGCTGTTTACCATCGGAATTCTGGGTGAATATATAGGTAATATTTTTGATGAGACAAAAGGAAGACCTGAATATATAATTCAGGAAAAAATAAACTTGAAATAGTTTTTATAATCAGCAATAAACAAAAACTTTTTAAAATGGATAAAGAAACCAGGGGATTACTATTTCTTCTTTTTATAATATTATGCGGAACGCTTTTGCCGTTTATCGGTATTGTCGATTTTCATACCAAAGGCGAACCCCGCGAGGCTATGGTGGCTCTTTCGATGCTTGAGACAGGCAACTGGATCCTGCCTACAAATTTCGGAGTCGACATAGCTTATAAACCACCTTTCTTCCACTGGATGATAGCTCTTGCTTCACTTCCTTTCGGAGAGGTCACGGAGTTTTCATCACGCCTTCCCTCGACAGTGGCTCTTATTGTGATGTCGCTGTTTTTCTTCATATTTTTTGCCAAAAGAGTCGATACCATGCGCTCTTTTATAGCTACATTAATCATGGTTACGACTTTCGAGGTACATCGTGCTGCAATGAATACGCGTGTGGATATGGTACTTACAGCTATGATTGTGCTAGCGATACTCGAACTTTATAAATGGTATGAGCACGGAATGAAAGGCATACCTTTCTGGTCTATAATATTTATGAGCTGCGGAACGCTGACAAAAGGCCCCGTAGGATTTCTTCTTCCGTGCGGAAGTATGGGACTGTTTCTTTTACTGAACGGAAGAAATTTCTTTTATGCTTTATTTAAGATGGCCTATCCTGCGATTCTTGCGTGTGTGCTTCCTACAGTATGGTATTATCTGGCTTATCTTCAGGGAGGAGATGAGTTTTTAAGACTTGTCGTAGAGGAGAATTTCGGCCGCTTCTTCGGGAAAATGAGTTATGAATCTCATGAAAATCCTGCAATATATAATGTTCTTACACTTATTACGGGTTATATTCCATGGACCATACTGCTTATTCTTTCTCTTTTCACTCTTCATTATAAAAGATCGTGGAAATATCTGGGTAACGGAATTAATACCAAAGCCGTGAAGTTCTGGAGAGCGGTAAAAGAGTGGTTTGAAGAGATAGATCGTCCCCGTCTTTATGCAGCTACCACTACAGTCCTTATTTTTGTATTTTACTGTATTCCTAAGAGTAAACGTTCGGTTTACCTTTTGCCGATATATCCTTTTATTGCAGTGTATGTTGCGGATTTTCTTGTCTGGATCGTAATGGACAGAACAAAGATCTATAAGATTTTCAACGGAATCATATTCTGTGCCACAATGATACTTCTTATTGTATGGGGGACTCTTAAAACGGGAGTAATAGAACCGGAAAGATATCTGTCAGGAAGAACGGCGGTAAAACTGGCCCGTTATACTCAGGTGATCGAAGATGCTCCGTTTACCATAATTGGTCTTGTAGGACTTGGAATGTGTATTTTGTGTTTTGCGCTTTTCTTCAGAAATGCAATGCAGAGAAAAAGGGTATTCATAAGTTCTTCTTTCGCTCTTATATTCGGTCTGCAGTTCCTGCTCGACGGTATGCTTCAGCCGATGATACTTAACGATAAATCGATGAAGAACTTCTCATACAGTATAGGTCAGACAATTGGTAATGCTCCTTTATATCAATATATCTCAGTCGATATGCTGAGGTTTTATATTACTAATTTCTATCTTGACGACAGAGTAAGACTTTTTGAAGAGGAATATCCGGATAACGGTTATCTGATTATCGGAGAGAGAGATTTTGAGAAATTTAATAATAAATATGGCGACAGTTATATTTTTGAAGAGATAATGCGTTCGCCTCACAGCGATACGGAAGTAAGGGATTTTATCAAATTATACAGCTTCAGTAAAGATCCGAATGCGGTTTATGATGACAACGACGATGATGATGATATTGAAAGTACAGACAGCAATAATAATGCTTCCGATAATGTGCCTTTCTATGAACTGCAGTAATTTGATATGTTCTTAACTTCTGTGGGGTCTGATATATTACAAAAGAAATCTCCTTATGAAAAACGGATATTCCGCTATCATAAGGAGATTTTGTTTTATTGATAAAATAACCGATTGAATTTATTATCTCTGTTTTTAGCTTATATGGGCTCGCAGCATCCATGCGGTCTTTCCCATACGGTAGATCATATCCTGAAGCAGATTTATCGTACCTTCATCCATCACTTTCTGAGCTTCGAGGATTTTAAGGTCTTCACGGATATCGCGTATTATGCTTTCGTGGTCATCAAGAAGAAGCGCAAACATAGTTTTTGCTTCAGGGAGTGTTTCTCCCGCATTGTAATCCTTGATTGTTGCATGTTCGATATATGATCTTAACGATTCCAAAGGTACTCCGTCGAGAGCTCTTATTCTTTCAGCTATATTATCTATATTTTCAAAAGTTTCTTTGTAAATCTTTTCAAGAAAAGAATGATAGGAACCGAAAGAAGGGCCTGTAACAGTCCAGTGGAAGCTCCATGATTTTGCCAGTAAAACAAATTCATTGGAAAGGAGCTTATTTAATAATTCTATACTAAGGTTCATCAGTTCCTTAGGTTCACCAATGTTGATAGACATAATCAGAAATTTTTAGTTATTAATCCTTCATATCCGATAAATTCGGAAGTCTCCGGTATTAAAACAACCATTTATTACCGATGTTGAATACCATTACTCTTTATTAACATCAGTGCTCCGGCTTTATTTCTGCTTTTCCGTTAAGATTTTTAAGGAGTAACTTTTGCTCCGTCCCAATTCATTATCCCTTTGTCAAGGTCGTAAACTTTATATCCTTTATCCGCAAGGATCTTAGCCGCTATCTTGCTTCTTGCTCCGCTTCGGCAATAAACGGCTACAGGTCTTTCTTTATCAAGTTTTTCGGCCTCGACAGGGAAATCACTGTTTTTGACATCTATGTTTACCGCTCCCGGAATATGGACTTCATTAAATTCATCAGGTGTTCTTACATCGACAAGCTGTACTGTCTTATCTGTTATCACTTTTGCAAATTCTTCATTATTAAGTATTTCATAATTTACATTTGTGCCGAAAAGAGATGATAATATCGTAGACATAAAGATTATTATTAATGTTATTCTCATAATTAAAATTGTCTTGTTTGCTGGCTGAGGTTGATTTAAAACTGAAATATATAAAAGGAATTACCATCTGTTGTGATGTACGTTTTCGATATTCCATTTATTTTTCGGTTTAGTCTCTCCGTCAGGATAACCTATCGGAATCAGAGCTAACGGAATTACATCAGAAGGGATGTGCAGTATATTCTGAACTGTATGTACTCTTTCCATTATAGGATATAATCCGGTCCATACAGCACCAAGACCCATACCATGCGCGGCAAGCAGAATGTTTTCAACAGAAGCAGAAACATCTTGGACCCAGTAATCTTTTCCGCCGCCTTTAAGCGTCTTGTCCATAACCCCGCAGGCTACTATGGCAAGTGGTGCTCCGGAGGTCATCTTTGCATAAGGCAGAGAATCGGCAAGCGTCTTAAGCAGATCTTTTTCTGTTATGACGACGAAACTCCACGGCTGAGAGTTGACAGCGGTCGGTGCTGCCATAGCTGCTTTGAGAAGATACTCTATTTTTCCTTCATCGACACGCTGATCAGTGTACGACCTTACGCTTGTACGTGTAAGGATATTTTCAAGTATGATATCTTCCCGCTCCTTTAGTCCCGGTTTTTTACATGAGTTCATACCGCAAAAGATAATAACAGCCATAAATAAAATGACGGCTTTTAAGAACTTATTAAATCGCATCATATTAATAATGTTTATATAATTAGTATTGTTTTCTTTCAAAGATATATTTCAGAACTTTCATAAACAGACTTTGAAGAGAATTTATTGAGTTGTGAAAGATTTATTTAAGTGTTTTTTTATATCCTCTTATAAGAATGATTGATAAAAATAATAGTTGTTCTTATATATGTTATACGGCAAAAAGAAAGCAGGAGAAAGTTTTTGTCTTTTCTCCTGCTTCTGTTTTTATTTAAAGAATTGATTTATTTAATATCCCGGATTCTGTTTCAGATTTTCATTTGCCTGCAGTTCTGCAAGAGGTATAGGAAACAGAGCCGTGTGACCGTCCTTAACGGCTTCATGATTAAACCAGCTTTTTGTACTGTATGTTCCGAATCTTATCATTTGTGTTCTTCTTTGAGCTTCACAAACGAATTCGATTCCCCATTCATCATATAAGCCGCCAAGAATGACAGGTGACTGATCTCCCGGATTGTCTATCTCATTGTCCCAGTTCAGAGTCCCATATTTAATGCGTGTATCTTTCTTCAGGTCTTCTACCGTAACATTAGCCAGACTGGCATCATCAAATGCTCTTGAACGAATCTGTGATATAAGATTAGCGGCTTCCGATTCATTTTGATTCAGGCGAAGCAGACATTCCGCTTTTATCATCAGAGTTTCCGCATATCTGTAATAAGCGAAGTCATTGCTCCATCCGCCTGTATTAGAATCATAATTATAGCCGAACTTCATAACTCTGTAGCCGTAGTCAATGCTTGTATAATCTTTTCCGTCTTTCATGCATGTAAGAGACGGAAGATAATTAAGGCAAGTCCAGACTAACACGTTCGGATCGTCAGCTCTATACTGAGGTCCTATAAGCCATGATTTTTCCAGCCTTTTATCTCCCGGTTCATATGAATTTATGAACTGAGGATTTGCACAGGAACCGCCCCAGAAATAATCGGATTTATTTCCGAAATGCTCTTTGGCAATTGAAGGATACCATTTATGATGCTGTCCAAACGCAGAATACTTGCTGTCATAAGGAACAGCGAAGATAAACTCCTTATTGTTGAAATCCGCTTCCGGTGTAAAGTTGTCAGAATAATCGGAAGAAAGACTGAATATGCCTGAATTGATCACCTCATTTACGCAATTAAGTGCATTCTGCCACTGCGCAGTCCCGGTATATACCTCAGCATTAAGATATACTCTTGCCAGAGTCATATATGCTGCCCATTTATTCATACGTCCGTAAGTGACGGAATTATTTTCCTCGCTTAAGTCGGGTAAAACATCATTAAGTTCTTTCACAATAAAATCATAAACTTCCTGACGTTTAGACTGCTTTGGAATCTCATCAGTAAACTGAGTTACGATAGGCACGTTGCCATGAGAATCAAGCAAAATAGAGTACCATAACGCTCTTATTGCTCTTAGTTCGGCAATTATAGCGTCCTTTTTATCTCCCACAGGTAGCTGATCGCTTTCTATCTGGTCTTTTACACGGTTTGCACTGTTGATACCGCTATAAGCAGTCAGATAGGTATTTCTTGGCTGCCATGATTCCGGAGTCCATGTGTGCAGGTGCATTCTTCTGTATGTACCGCCGTCATCCCATCCGTTCGGACGGGTAGGAGTGATGATAACATCTGCCGGTTCTTCCTGCAAATCAAAATATCCCTGCCAGTTATATATATAATTCAACGGAGAATAAGCACTTGCCATTAATGCTGCCACATCCTTATTCGTCGGTATGAAAGAGTTTTCTGTAACTTCTGAAAATACTGTTTCATCTAAGTTAAAGCATCCGGTAAGACTTAATAAAGATCCGGTAATAACAGTATAAATTCCAATTTTTATATTTTTCATATCTTCAGCTGATTAAAATGTAACATTTAGACCTAATGTATAAGAGCGAATAGTTGGATATTTGTCTCGGCTGTCTGTCCCTGCATCTAGTCCGGTCATCTGTACTTCCGGATCAATGCCTTTATAATTTGTAAATGTTGCAAGATTAAGACAGGAAGCATAAACTCTCAGGTTTTGTATGAATTTGATGTTGGAAGTATTGAAGGTATAGCCCAGTGTAACATTGTCTATTTTCCAGTAATTACCTTTTTCAACATATTCACTTACATAGCGCTGAGAATCATTTATTGTTACGGATTTCCCTGTCGGGGAATAACTTTTTCCGTCTTCGCTTATCTTATATGACATATGTTTGTCAAATGCACTGTTTAATACATTATATTGTATTGTAGGATTTGAATAATACATTGCCTGATAGTTAAGAATCTCGAATCCGAAAGCTCCACGCATTCCTACTGAAACATCGAATCTTCCTATGCGTAATTTATTATTAAAGTTCAGATAATGCGTCGGCACTCCGTTTCCTAATACCTGACGGTCTTCATCTGTCGCATTTTCAGCAAGGTCATAATATTTGCCTGTTACATTTCCGTTATCATCTTTATTCAATCTCTCAACCAGCCATTTACCGTTTTCATCAAGTCCTATAGATTTCAGTCCGAAGAAATTACCAATCGGATCACCGACTTTCACACGATGGGTAGTTGTCTGAATCGGTTCTCCCGTATGTCCTGTTGTAAACCAGTCGGTAGACATCTGAAACTGATCATTAGAGATGGAAATCAACTTATTCTTATTTGTAGAATATGAGATGTTAGAGTCCCACTGGAAATGTTTGGTTTGTATCGGAACGATATTGAACAGGAACTCAACACCTTTGTTGCGTATCTGACCAACATTAGCTGTGATATAGTCGTATTGATATGGAGGAACCGGAACCGCATAATCCCATAAAGCGTCTTTTGTATCACGCTGATAGCAATCGATGGAACCTCCTAAACGGCCATTAAAGAAATCAAAATCAAAACCGATATTATATTCATATTTCTTTTCCCATCTAAGATCAGGATTAGGATTTCTTGTCGGTACAAGAGTATTTATCCATTCTCCTTCATAAAGGAAATAGTTATTGCTGTAGTTCAAAGAAGCTAATGAAACATAGGGATCGGATATGTTGATACCGGTAATACCATAACCTGCTCTTACTTTAAGATTGTCAATCCAGGTAATGCCGTTCATGAAACTTTCATTATTCAGACGCCATCCGGCAGAAACTCCGGGGAAATTACCCCATTTATGATCCGCTCCGAATTTTGAAGATCCTTCCCTGCGTATTGACACCATTAACAGATATCTGTCATCATAGTTATAAGTGGCACGGGCAAACATACCGATAAGTTTGTCCGAACTTTTATATGAATTCATGCTTGCCGTTCCTTTTGTCAGACCAAGACCTGATTCAAGTTTATTATAATCATAACTGTCGGTAGGAAAATCTCTGTTGCTCACACCATAGTTTTCACTTGTATTATCTTCATAGTTATAACCAACAATAGCACTGAAATCATGATTGTTGAATGATTTACGCCAGCTCGCTGTTATTTCAGCCAGATTGTTGATATAATCGGAAGTATATCTTGACGCATAACCGTTATAACCGCTTTCTGTCGTTGTAGGATGCTGTTTTGTAAGATAATATCCGTTTAAATAACTCTGTCCCTTTCTGGTATACATCGCTTTTATGCTTACGCTTTCTACCGGTTTGAATTCCATACTTCCCGTCATACGGATATTACGACTGCGGGATTCACCTTTTCTTTCGTTGATCAAAGACACCGGATTGTCATAGAAATATACAGGACGTTCTACATAAGTGCCGTCTTCATTATATACATGCTGTGTCGGATTCTGAATACATGCCTGTCTGTAGATATCACTCTGAAACTGTGGCCCCTGTTTTCTTTCGTTTGCAATAATAGATATATTGGTAGTCAGTTTATCATTAAACATTCGGTGAGTCACTTCAAGACGAGCACGAATATTTGTAGCCTCTGAGCTTTTGAATGTTCCCTTTTTTTCATCATAAGTAAGGTTGGCAATCATACTCGTTTGTTTATTACCTCCTCTTAACGTAACATTATGTACCTGTGATACACCGTTACGGCTTATAAGGTCCATCCAGTCGGTATCTGCTCCATAATCCTTGTCATTAGCTCCGGAAAAGGAATATCCTTCTTCCAGACGCTGCCGGAAATCACTGGCATTCATGAAATCGGCAGTCCTTACCTGTTGAGAGACAGAAACATATCCGTTATATTCAATGCTTGAAGGCATCTCGCGACTTCCGCTTTTAGTAGTGATTATTATCACCCCGTTAGTACCACGCGTTCCGTAGATCGCAGTTGCAGAACCGTCCTTTAATACATCAATACTTTCGATTTCTTCAGGAGCAACGGTAGCAAAAGATCCGGGTACTCCATCTACAAGTATAAGCGGAGATGAACCGCCTTTCAATGATGAATTACCACGTAACATCACAGAAGTCGAACCTGACGGATCTCCCGAAGGAAGAGAAATCTGTAATCCGGCTACTTTACCCTGTACAAGCTGTCCTGCATCAAGTATCGCACCTTTATTAAATGTCTCAGCCTTAACACTTGCCACTGAGCTTGTTACATCGGCTTTCTTTTGTGTACCATAGCCGATTACAACAACTTCATCCACCATTTTGGAATCTTCAATCAATCTAACATCAATTTTACGGCTTTGCCCTACAGGTATCTTCTGGGCGACATAACCTATATAAGAAAAGACAAGCACTGCATCCGGACTGCTCACTGTTAATTTGAATTTTCCGTCAAAGTCCGAAATAGTCCCGTTGGTAGTACCGTTTTCAACAATATTCGCACCAATAATAGGTTCCCCTTCATCATTAGTGACTGTACCGGTGATGGTTGTTTTCTGAACTTGTTGAGATACGATTAATTCATTAAGTTTTTCAGACGGAAGAGCGAAAACTGGCTCCGAAATAAAAGCAGAAGTAAATAACAGACAACTTACCGCTTTAAGAGTTTTTCGCTGATAGGAAAAACAGGAAGAAGGAATTCTCTTTTTTCTCATTTTGTAAAAATTAATGTTATTCATAATAGTTCCATTGATGTTAGATGATAAAAATTTAATCTAATCGGCAAATAAATGTCATATTAATTCAACAAAAGTAAATATATGTAAAACAAATTTCACGGATAAAAATAAAGTCCTTATTGATAACAAAATAATACAAAGTGAATTTTTTTATTTTATACAATATTCAAAATATAATATAGTGTGTTGTTTCAATATGTTGCTAATCAATGTTGTAGGTTCTGCAAAGAAGGTTTTGGACTATTTTTTCATACAGCATGGTTGATCACTTTTGTAGTATAATTATGCTGATAAATGTTGTATGTAGAATAATAATTTCAGTTTGATTTAATCCTTATTCAGTAAGCAAAGGATGATATATAATTAAAATTTATAAAATTTAATATACGGCAATATTGTATGTATTATATGGGTTTTCGACTGAAAAATGTATTTATACTATTGGCTATTTCATTTATGTAGATTTATATGAAATGTATCGTTTGGTAATTTTATTAATAAAATTTCAAACAAATAAACTTTACAAATCGTCTATTGTTTTAATGTTTAAAAGGGAATCAATAAAACTAAACCGAATGGATACTGCCACAACCAATTCTACTTCAACTCCGGACCGGCAGCCGGCAGCTCCGGCTCCTGAAAATATATCTGAAAATAAGCCGCAAAACCATAAATCTAAACTTAGGATGATAGTAATGTTAATAATAGTGGCTATAGCTATTGTTCTTGCTTTATTGTGGTGGCTTAATTACAGAAAATATATTACTTCTGATGATGCTAATCTGGATTCTTACAGGATAGATGTGGCTCCTCAAGTTTCCGGACGCATAACAAGACTTTATGTTCATGAGGGTGATTCCGTTACTATCGGAGATACCCTTTTCTCTATAGATTCCCGGACTGTCGTTTCGCGTCATGATGCGGCTATAGCACAGTATAATCAGATTATTTCGGAAGTCGAAGTGGCAAAACTTGCTCTTTCTGATGCAGGAAAGGAACTTGAACTGGAAATAGTGGCCGAGAAACTGGCTGCTATAAATTATAACCGTGCGAAAGCTCAGTATCAGGGAGATGCCATTCCGCTTGAAGAATTTCAGACCAATGAAGAGAACTGGAAAAGTGCGCGACTGAGAGTGGAAATAGCAAAGAATAAGATTTCTTCAGCCGAAGCTTCAATCATTTCATCCCAAATGTCTGCTGAAGCGGCCAAGGCGGATGCACGTACTATTGCCACCGATCTTTCTTATTATCATGTGACAGCTCCTACAAGCGGCATTATTGGCAAACGATGGTGTCTTGCAGGAGATATAGTAAATGCAGGTCAGAATGTATTCACACTTAACAGCGGGAATGATATTTGGGTGGCTGTATATCTGGAAGAAACGAAATTTAAGAACATATCATTGGGACAAGAAGTCAAATTCACTTTAGATGCTTACGATAAGCTTACTTTTTATGGTCAGATATATTATATAGGTGATAATGCGGCTTCCGAATTTGCTCTTGTCCCTCCTAATAATGCCTCGGGTAATTATACAAAAGTCACCCAGCGTATCCCTCTTAAAATTTCCATCGAAAGTGTTGAAGGTGATGAGGAGCAAAAGAAAAATCATAAGCTTGTTTCCGGAATGTCTGCAAATATAAAAATAGAAAAAAAGTAACTTATGAATATATCCGCTTCGATAGCAACAGAATCACCTGTTTATAAGTGGATCATTCTTGTAAATGTGATGATTACCACTTTTATGGCGGTGTTAGACGCTACGGTAGTCAATACAGCTCTTCCTGTTATAATGGGTACTTTGGGAGCTTCAATGAATACAGCGGAATGGATACTTACGGGTTATATGCTTTCTTTGGCAACCATACTGTCTACAACGGGATGGCTTTCAAACAGATTCGGATATAAGGACATTTTTATAATAGGTCTTATCATATTTACGGCCGGATCTTTTATGTGTGGTAATTCTACATCAATAGGAGAACTTATCTTCTGGCGTGTTATAGAAGGTTTCGGAGGCGGAATACTTATGCCTGTGGGTATGTCTATAGTTACGTCGGTATTTCCTCCCAATGAAAGAAGCATGGCGCTTGGTCTGTGGTCTATAGCTACGGCTGCATCAGTTTCATTCGGCCCGATGATCGGAGGATATATTGTTGACAATCTTAACTGGAATTATATATTCTATATAAATGTCCCGATAGGTGTTTTTTCCGCTATTTTCACACTTATAGTACAAAGAAGATATAAGCTCGACTCAAAATTGAAACTTGATATTCCGGGACTAGTAACCTCATCAATATTTCTTCCGGTATTTCTTTACGGACTTTCACGTGTAAACTCTTCTACTAATGCCATGGGATGGAAAGATCCAGTTGTTATGGGTTGCATGTGGTTATCGGCACTTTCCTTTTTGCTTTTTATAGTAGCTGAGCTAAGTTCTGATTACCCTCTCATCAACATACGGCTCTTTAAGAACCGAACTTTCGCCTTTTCCAATATCGTGATTCTTATATTCGCTCTTGGAATGTTTGGTAGTACATTCCTTATACCCCTTTATATGCAGGATACACTAGGTTATTCCGCTTTTCAGACAGGTCTGATATTTCTTCCGGTGGGGATAATTCAGGCATTCGTTTCTCCGGCATCAACAAGAATAATAAAGTTTGTCGATGCTCGTCTTGTCATAATTTTCGGTCTGATACTTCTTTCCGGCAGTTTTCTTATGAATTACAGATTCTCGCTTCAGACCACTCGTGAATTTATTTCACACAGCATGATTTTAAGAGGTGCGGGAATGGGAATACTTTATCCGCCCCTTATTGCCGTGGCTATAAGGGAGATTAATGCCATTAATATGGCGCAGGCTTCGAGTATCGTCAATATAATGCGTCAGATCGGTGGAAGTATAGGGGTTTCTTTTTTTACTTATACTTTGGCTGTAAGACGTACTTATCACAAACAGATGTATTCGGAATCCATTGATTATGTAGGTACTGTATACAATCAGAGTGTTGAAAAACTATCATTCTTTTATTCAAAGGTCGGGTCGGAAAATCATGCCGATGCAATAGATAAGGGAAAAAGCTATATAATCCAGTGGCTTGACACGGAAGCTTATATAAGCGGACTTAATGATGATTTTCTTTTAGGAGCAATAGTCACGTTTCTTGCCATAATTCCGGTGATATTCATATCTGTAAAGAAAAAATCCAATAAAGTAAACAATCACTGACATGAGAACAATAACGATATTATTTTTAATCTTCCTTTCTGTTTCTTTAGGCGCTCAGTCTGATACTGCGATATTTACTTTACGGAATGCCGTCGACAGAGCTGTCACAACATATCCCACAGTGAAAAAAGCGCAGGATGATATCGATATCGCTGAGGTCAATAAGAAGATACAACAGGATGTATATCTTCCTTCCGTTGCCGGAACCGCTTCTTATCTGTGGCTTGATCCGATTTCGAAACTTACGATGAACGGACGTACCATAAATATTCAGGCTCATAATAATACCTCTTTGGGAATTTCGGTTTCTCAGCTTATATGGGATTTCGGTAAATCACGACCAAAGATTGAAGCAGCAAGAATTCAGAAAGAACTTGCCGTACTGGAGCTTAATCAGCTTATTCAGAACCTTTCGCTTCAGACTATTGAAAGCTATCTTATGACTGCTTATGCCAAATACTCCATAAATGTCAAGGAACGTCAGCTTGAAGATTATGCAGTGCTGCTTAAAATGACAGAAATTAAGAGAAACACCGGTTCTGCTACAAACTTCGATTATCTGAACACAAGTTCGAGTTATAACTCCATTAAGACTGAACTTATCGCACTTAATACCGTAAAGGAAAAACAATATGTCTCACTTAGCCTTCTTACCGATACGATAATTAATGACAGTACTCATATGTCAATGAACTTTAGTAAGATAGCGGAAAATATGGATCTTGACGAACTTATAGATTATGCTCTTGTAAACAGAGTGGAAATGAGGATAATAAGAAAACAATACGACCTTGCTCAGGAGCAGAGAAAAGCAGGCGACCGAATTCTCAACCCCACTTTAAGCGTAAGTGCTTCTGCCGGTGGTAAGAATGGTTATGAACCGAGTATTGATGATCTGAGATTCAATTATTCTGCGGGTGCCACTCTGCATGTCCCGATTTATGAAGGAAGTAAAAGAGCTCGTCAGAGATCTCTCGGGAAACTTGACGTAAATAAGGCCCTCAATGCAATAGAGCTTGCAAAAAAAGAGATCACCTCACAGGTTGCCGACAGTTATCTCTCTTTTGTTTCCGCTTATGCCAGAATCCAACAGCTTAAAGTGCAGAAGATGGTTGCGGATAAGGCTTATGAGCAGGCAATGGTGAATTATGAATCTGGCGCGATTACAAATCTTGAACTGCTTACTGCTTCAACCAATGCGGTTAACAGTGAGCTATTCCTTATGCAGGAAGAGATAAACTACAGAGTTTCATATTTTAAACTGATGATCGATATAGGTGAAAATATTGGTCCTATAATAAACACGGAAGAATAATATTCTTATTTTATGCTTAATGTCGTGAATAAAAATCTCCGTTTTTCTGTTTACTGATTACAGCCATACTATTTAATTAAGTTATAACAGGGACAACGTATAGTGCAGATACATAAACACTATAATAATATTCAGCATAATATATAAGTAATTGTACATAACGATGAATCTATTTAATTTAATAATGGTTTAATTCATTTCAAGTACAGAGACATCGACGGTGCGAATATTGAATATTATCTGTTTTTATAATAATTCGCAAAGCTTGTGTGAATTGCTTTTATGACTGCGTAAATAATTGATAAAGCGATTATCTTTGCGGCATGAAAGAAGCTGTAGTTACAATTAGTGAAATAGAAAATATAACAGAAGAGGTAAGATTGCCTTTTATCGAATCGGCTATTGCCGCCGGATTCCCGTCTCCGTGCCAGGACTATATGGGAAGTTCCATTGATTTTAATAAAGAACTTATCCGACATCCTGCCGCGACATTTTGTGCCCGCGTTACCGGAAATTCAATGATAGAAGAGGGGATAGAAGACGGTGATATTCTTATTGTAGACAAAGCCATAACTCCTTCAGACGGCAAAATAGTAGTTTCCTATATCGACGGTGAGTTTACTCTTAAAAGACTTGCGATACGACAGGACGGTATATGGCTTTATCCTGCCAATCCTGAATACCGCCCTATAAAGATTGAAGACCAGAGCAACTTTCAGGTATGGGGAGTTGTCACATATGTTATAAAAAAGAAGTAAAATAAATAAACCGCCGTTTCCGTTTATGATAGCACTTATTGACTGCAATAATTTTTTCTGTTCCTGCGAGAGAGTTTTTGATCCTTCTCTTGAAGGACGACCTGTCGTTGTGCTTAGTAATAATGACGGAATCGTAATAGCGCGATCGGAAGAAGCAAAAGCTTTTGGCGTCCCGATGGGAGCTGTAGCATATAAATACAGAGATCTTTTCAGAGAGAAAGACTTTGCTGTCTTTTCTTCCAATTATGTGCTTTACGGCGATATGTCAAAGCGTGTAATGAGTATTCTTTCCGGTTTTGCATCTGATGTTGAAATATATTCCGTCGATGAAGCTTTTCTCGGACTTGAGGAATACCGTAACGAAGATATAAGAGAGTTTGCCATCCATATACGTCAAACCGTAAAACAATGGACAGGTATGCCTGTAGGGATAGGCATTGCAAAAACAAAGACTCTTGCCAAGATAGCATCCCATTCAGCAAAAAAGATTAAAGATTATAACGGCGTCTGTGTCCTTAAAACAGAAACGGAAATACTTGATGCGCTTCACCGTACACCCGTTGATGAAATATGGGGGATAGGGCGACGCCTTTCTGTAATGCTTCATTCCTACGGAATACATTCCGCCCTCGACTTTGCCAAAACCAATCAGAACTGGGTAAAGCAGAAAATGTCTGTAACAGGTCTTCGTACCTGGAAAGAGCTTAACGGTGAAAAGTGTTTTGATATCGACACATCTCCCGAACGAAAGAAATCAATCGTTACAAGCCGCACTTTCGGACAATATATATCCGAATTTGTCCCTTTGTCGGAAGCTGTTTCAAACTTTGCTTCCAAATGCGCATATAAACTCAGAAAACAGAACTCCTGTGCACGTGAGCTTTATGTCTATATAAGGACAAACCGTTTCAGAACAGATATCAGTCAGGTATATGAATCAAAGATAATAGAGCTTCCGGTAGCAACGAATTCCACTATAGAAATAGTGAAATATGCCAATATTATACTTAAAGAGATTTATAAACCCGACACTCTTTACAGCAAGGCCGGTGTCATGGTTCAGAACTTCGTTCCTGATGATCAGGTTCAGGGAAATCTTTTTGATACCATTGACAGGGATAAACATAATAAACTTATGAAAACTATTGACGGATACAATGATTCCCTGGGCAGGGAAAAGCTCCGTCTGCTGGCCCAGGGCTTTACACGTCAATGGCATCTTAAGAATGAACATCTGTCCCGTTGTTTTTCAACAAATATAAAAGATGCGATAATAGTAAACTGCAACGACAAAAAAGAAAAACCGGAATAAATCTCTGTTAAAAGAAAAAAAGATCCTTTAACCCATATCTCTTATTCTTACATCTATACCGGAACCTTTAAGTGCTTCAGCGATCTTTTCAACATCGGTACCGTGAAAATGATACGGATAAAGTATTTTCGGTATAATCACCTTTGCTGCTGCAACACATTGTTCGACAGTCATTGTATAAGGCTGATTTACTGAAAGAAAAGCGATATATATATCTTTAAGGTTTTTAAGTTCCGGAATATCCTCAGTGTCACCGCTTACATATATCTTCATCGAATCTATATCAAACACGTATCCGTTATCTCTTCCTTCCGGATGATATTCAAGATGCCCCGGTGTAATATTATAAGCCGGAACCGCGTCAACCGATATATCTTCAGTCAGTTTAAGATGATCACCGTTTTTCATCACAGTCCCTTCGTGAAGTAATTTCCCCACATTAGGATTTACAATAATCTTTGTATCTGCCTTTTTTATCTCAGCTATTGTTTCGGGATTGAAATGATCCCAGTGTTCATGAGTAATGAAAATATAATCGGCTTTCGGAAATGCCCTAAAATCTATTTTATTATCCAGATAATCACTTACCGGATCGATATAGATATAAAGACTGCCGAATTTAAAAATAAGAGAAGCATGATGCAGAAAAGTTATGCTTAACTCTTTTCCTGACTTAGTCTGAAAAGTATCAGTTTTGTAATCTGTAATCATAATGGTATATATTATAAATCTGAATGTTTTACTTATAACCTTATGTAGTGATTAAAGTTGAAAAGAAGATATCATTTAAAATATTTGATTCAGATATACATAGTATATACATCAAGTGATAATAAATATTAAAATTATGATATTTATGTCACATCTTAAGTTTTTACTTTCGTGTCGGATGTTAGATATTATATTGATGATTAGTCAGATAGAATATGAATTCAGGATCAGGTCTTATAATATCGTTATTATTCTTTATCAGCATAGCTTTTTCTCAAAATATGTCTGTCAGTTACCCTGACGTAAATAAAGAAAGCGATACTCTGAACAACAGTATCGAAAGAAACGCCGCCATCGATTTCCTTAAAGGTCATAATGTAAAAGTCAACCCGTCTTCTTTTAAAGCCGAAGTTACAGAAGATGATTTCCATATATATTCCGATCATAAGAACAAGATGTTCGTAATCATTGCTTCTTCACGTTATTTCCCGTATATGAGAAATCCCGTTCTTGCCTACTCCTTTGAATCGACTATGGGAAAGGAATACGGGCCTTTTGTCAGTAATATGATAAAAGGATATGTGGCCGATCTTGAAAAACTTGCCAAAGAAAGATCTGCGTTTAAAGAAAACAACAAGACTTATTTTATGGGCAAGAATATTACTACGCCGATACTTCTCGGTAAAACTGCGTGGGGGCAGAAAAGCCCGTATAATTATTTCTGTCCCGTAAACGACAGTGATGAAAAAAGCGTAGTCGGCTGTGTAGCGGTTTCCCTTGCACATATAATGCACTATTATAAATATCCGCAAAAAGGAAGCGGAAAAAACAAATATCTCTGGGCCGGAAACAGTCCGAAGGAACTTGAACTCGATTTTTCTACCGTAAACCTTAACTGGGATCTTTTTAAGGATAACTATAAAGAAACTGTAACTGATGAAAATGAAATAATTCCGATAGGAGAACTTATGATTGCCACAAGTGTGGCTGTTTCATCAAATTTCGGAGAAATAATAACTTCAGCCAGCAGCACCAAACTGAAAAAAGCACTTATAAATCATTTCGATTATAAATCGTCATGTGTGTATATATCATCAAAAAGAATCACTTACGACAGTTTCTATACCCTGCTTTATAATGAGATAAGCGATATGCGCCCCGTCATAGTCTCCGCCTATGAGCATTCTTTCGTATGCGACGGATACGACGGCGATTATCTGCATTTCAATCTTGGCTGGAACGGATATCAGAACGGATACTACCGAACAGATATCATAAACAAAGGATATGATTCACATCCCTATATCTCCGATATGATAATAGGTATAGAACCGAAAGATGACAAAGAAAAGACAACTAAAAAGATTATACTTAAAAAAGCGGGAATGCTTTCTTCTGCTCTTTCAGAAAAAGAGAAAAGGAATCTGACAAAACTTAAGATAGAAGGAAAGATCAACAGCGATGATATCCGTATATTAAGACGGATGTGCGGAGCTTTTGACAATGATTATGAATCATGGAGAGGAACCCTTGAGTATCTTGATCTTGAAGGCGCGGTAATAGAGGAAAGCCGCATACCCTATAAGGTAGTTGATGCCAAAATATC
>CAMTON010000018.1 GCA_947074105.1 uncultured Bacteroidales bacterium | reverse complement strand
CGCCAAACTGAGGATCTAAAAGCGTATTACCAAGAGCAATATTAAACTTGTCGTAGTTGATGTTATGCAAAAACATATTCATACGAGCAAGGTTATAGGTAGTATGGTTTATCTCTTGCCCCCAAAAACCCTCTTCGATAATATGACTATCAAAATGCTTTTTAGCTTGTAGTAGCAAAGAACCTGAACCTGCTGCAGGGTCATAAATTTTATTCACGCTTGTTTGCTTGTGCATAGCTAGCTGTGCAATTAGCTTTGAAACGTGCTGTGGTGTAAAAAACTCACCTCCCGACTTGCCTGCATTGGCAGCATAGTTATTTATAAGGTATTCATAAGCATCGCCAAATAGATCTATATGGTTATCTTCAAAATTGCCAAAGTTCAGCTCTTCCACACCTTTCAACACAGCAGCCAAACGGGTGTTTTTGTTCTCAACAGTATTGCCAAGTCGTGTACTGGTGGTATCGAAATCGGCAAACAATCCCTTTATATCTTGCTCCGAAGGATAGCCATTAGCCGAACTCTCAATAGCATCAAAAATGGCTTTTAAGTCTGTATTAAGATTGGGGTTGGTATTAGCATTTTTTGCGATATTCACGAAAAGCTGGCTTGGATAGATAAAATACCCTTTCGTTTTTATAGCATCATCTTTGATCTCAGGTGTTATCACACTATCAGGTAAATTTGCATAGTCTACACCCTCGTCACCACCATTGATATAATTAGTGAAATTTTCACTAATAAAGCGATAGAAAAGAGTTCCCAACACAAACTGTTTAAAATCCCAACCATCTACAGCTCCACGCACATCGTTAGCTATTTTCCATATCTTAGCCTGCAATTCGGCTCTCTGTATTCCACTTGTCATATAAATATTCTAATCTTATTTACTCTTATTCAACAATTCACGTCTATCAATATCCAGCAATTTAGCAATTTTGGTTAATGTTACCAAATCGGGCTGGGAAGCATTAGAGCACCACTTCGATACGCTAGAAGGGTCTTTGCCCAACTGCTCTGCCAGCCATTTTCCTGTTCTTTTCTTTTCAACAAGAACTACTTTTATTCGATTGATATCTTCCATTATTCTCAATTAATATTGTGTTTAACACAAATGTATTGAAAAACACGACAACTTGTATATAGCCTTTTATGTAATTATTTTGCAATCCGGTTAAAAGCAGGTGTGATTCTATTTTTGCGACACTTTTACATTCGTCTTTCTTACCTACTTTTCCTAGGTCAACGTAGTGACTACATATCTCCAGGATTGGGATTTAGGCTCCCAACACTAGGTAGTATTGATAACAACGAAGATAAAATGCTTATATCTCTAGTAATGCTATTAATTTATCGGCTGAATAGTTATCCAGCCGATAAAGCATTTGTAAATATGACTTTATCCATATTTCAACGCTGCAACATTCTTGATTTTTATTTGGCTCAGAGATTAAATGTTTTTGAGAGGATCTTAATTCCCGATTCTGCATTTGCAATTTGCTTACTTTATTTCATCTATTAAAGTCTCATATATAGATCTATTTTTTATTTCACACTCCCATACTACTATTACTTTATAACCTGCCTCTCGTAACAAATTTTGCTTTTTAAAATCATTATCAATGTTCTTTTCTATTTTATTTTTCCACCATTCTTTACGAGTTTCCGGAAGCTTAAAATATTTACAATTATTATGTCCATGCCAAAAACATCCATTTATAAAAATTACTGTTTTATATTTGGGTAAAACTATATCAGGTGTTCCTGGTAATTTTTTCACATTTATACGATATCTAAATCCATTTTTAAATAAAAATTTGCGTATAAGAATCTCAGGCTTTGTATTCTTATTCCTGATGCGACTCATATTATAACTTCTCGTAGCCTTATCGTGAACATCCGCCATAATTATAAATATAATGATATACTTTATAACACATTTGAAACATATTATCTGAATTGTTTTAGAAAAAACAATAATATTATATTGACATTACATAATAATACGAGATAATTGAATACAGTTTAATAAATTCCTTTGTATTATTCCCCTCCATATCCCTCCAGTATCCCCCTCAAAACTCCGCTGATTCTCTCCCTGAATTCCGGAGGTGAGACAACCTGCAGCTCTTTGCTGTATCTCAGGATCTCCATCTCAAACTCATAGGTCGGAGCTACATAGTATGTGAAGACTACACGGTCGCCGCTTCTGCCCTTTTCCTCCTGGCTGTTGTGCAGAGGCTTCGTTCTCAGATAGTCGGCCTGACGCTCGGAGACATGTACTTCGATAAGCTGTGGCAGGATATTGTGATCTACCGTGATACCGAAGTAGTTTTCAAAATATGTATCGGGATCAAATGAGGTGTCCGGTTTGAAGTTGATATCGGTTTTCGATATATCATTTATCCTCTCCAGTCCGAGAGTGAAGATGCCGTCGCGTCCTTTTACCTTACATACAAGATACCAGCGCTGGCGGAAGATCTTAAGACACAGTGGTTGTGCCGAATATTCCTGTTCACCGGATCCGAATTTCTGATACATCACTTTCAGCATCACTTTATCATTGACGGCTTCTATTATCTTTCTTACAAAGAGGTTGTTGATATATGAGTCTTCAAAAAGAATAAGGTTTTTGATGTTTTTATTCTCGTTTACTATGCCGTTGATGGAAAGTGAGTTTATCATCCAGCGGCGTATGCCGTTTTTCTCAAAGTCACTGCCGTCTTCATCTATATAATACTGATGGCGGCTGTTGCACAGTATCTCTATGTCAAACATGGTCTGCACCGCTTCTTTGTGATGAATAAACGTTTCACGAGGCAGTTTCATCTGCTCATCATTAAGCGAAGAGTTAACCCATTTCTCGCTTATATCCTTTAGTGTTATCGGTCCGAATGTTGATATTATATCTACAAGCCACAGATATCTTTTGAAAAGTACCGCTCCGCTTGTCTTGCTGATTGTTTTTCTCATTTTTTGTGTGATAATCCTTTTATATATTATGATTAAGATTTACGGTAAAGATATTAATATGTTAACGTATATGTAGCATCAATATTGTCTTATATGCCCTTGTATATAGCTTTCGGCGTCAAACTTCATATCATTTTTTCCGTTTTAGCAAATAATAATTAATTTTACACAACACCAACAAAATAATTTTTATGAAAAATTCTAAGATTAAAGTATTACTGCTTCTGGTTGCCCTGGCTTCCGGATCGGTAAATGTCAGGGCACAGGACCTGAAATCTCTTATCACCGGAGTCATAGAGACTGTTGTCGGAAATAAAGCTTCCGCCGAAAGTCTTATCGGCACATGGGAATATACGGGACCGGCTTGCCGATTCGAGAGTGAAAACATGCTGGCTCAGGCCGGTGGTACTGTGGCTTCTTCTGCCGTAGAAGAGAAGATGACAGAGATGTGCGCAAAAATTAAACTTGATGAAAAAGGTCTGACTTATACTTTTAATGATGACGGAACTTATTCATCGGTTATCGGCAAGACTACATCAAAGGGAACTTATACTTTTGATCCGGAAACAAATATCGTTTCGATGAAAACAAGAATCGGAGTCAAATCTTCGGCTGTTGTTATCATTGTCGGAAGTAAGATGGAACTTCTTTTCGATGCCGATAAGATGATGGGTATGCTTAAGGCTGTAAGCAGTACGTCTACAAAGCTTTCGTCTAACTCAACGATTAAGGTATTTGATTCTTTTATCAATCAGTATGACGGCCTGAAATTAGGCTACGAGCTGAAAAGCCGTTAATTCAATAAGGTGAATGAGACCGGATATAATACATTATTATATTACGGTCTCATTTTTTATATATTGAATAAACCTGAATTACATTCCCCCTTTTCTCTTCATCTGTTGCTTCTGAAACTTATACATTTACTTTTTCTGTTTTTCTTTCCGATATCGGATATTTCGGGACAAACCTGTCGCAGAACCATTATTACGTCAGTAGGCGCGCATTTACGGTCCACCTCTTCCATTATATTTTTCAGATTGTTTTCCCTGAGCTCATAATCTCTTTCTGCCGCTTCCGCTTCAAATGAAATATACAGCCTCTTTACACCGGTTCCGTTTGTCATAGATTTATCTTTCATATCATATCAGAATTAATTATACAACAAAATTCTTACGCGACTGTGTAAAAGAATGACACAGGCACATAAGAATTTTACTATTATCAGTTTTTTTATTTTACCCCTTTATTTTTCAGGATTCCCTGACGCGGGCAGACAGCCTTCCGGCGGAGAGTCGTAAGTCTTCCTTTCGGTGTCCGGTCTGACTCCTGCCGTAAGACGGACGTAACATTTCCGGGAATCGAGGAAATGAAGAAGGTTTATTAAAAAAAGAGTTTTATTATTTCTGTTTGAAAAATTTCAGAATGTCGCCAAATACTTTCTGTTTTCCTGTTTCATTGAGCACTTCGTGTTTCATCTTAGGATAGATGATATTAGAGAAGTCAAGATAACCTTCGCTTTCGAGAAGTTCGAAACTCATTGCAAGTCCCCGCCTTCCTCCTGTTACCGGATCAAGAGAACCCGATACGCTGAGTATCGGCAGCGACGGATTCCGGCATTTGAAATGTGTAGTTTCCGCCAGTTCCTTTACGGATTCCAGAATGGTGAGACAGGCGCTGTTGGTGTAAGGAAATCCGCATAAAGGATCACGCATATATTCATAGAGATTTTTTTCATTCGCGCTCACCCACGATATGTCTTTACCGTTCTTCACAACTTTACGCAGCAGCCCGCAATAACCATGTTTTCCTTTTAATAGAATTATAAATCTTGCCAGCATAATTCCTATCGGTGTCATAGGATTATAATCTACCGTTCCGCTGAGCACAAGCTTGCTTATTTCATCATCATGCTCCTCCAGATAGAGCCGTGCGAACACTGAGCCGAGCGAATGGCCTATAAGAAAAAGTTCTTTATCGGGGTGTGCATTGCGTATATGTCCGCTGACAAGAAATAAGTCATCAAGCACAGGCTTATATCCGTCCATATATCCGAGCTTATACTCCTTGTTAAGTGAAGCGCCGTGACCGCGGTTATCACATATTATCACCGCATAATGATGGCGGTTAAGATAGTGACAAAGCTCGAAATAACGTTCTTTATGCTCCGCGGAGCCGTGAATTATCTGAACAAGAGCTTTTGGATTTTCAACATCAAAAAATGCTGTCGCGATTTTTAGTCCGTCAGCGGCAGTAATGAAGAAGTCTTTCATCTGAATTTATCGTTATAGAGGTACTTTTATATTATTAGAATAACGAACCGCAGGTTTTAGTTTATTAATCTCCCTATTTTAAGTCTTCGTCTCTTTATTTTAGAACCATATCAAAAAAATTAAAAAAATTCACCCGGAACACAATAAATACAAATCTGCGTCGTTGCCTGAAAGCAAAATGAAACACTAATACGCCAATTATTAGCGTTTTGATTGCCGTCAGCCTTTTTATAAGAAAATAATCTGTAAAAATCTTAAAATTTATTATCGGAGCAAATTTGAGATTTGAATAATTATCTATAATACATATATTTATGACGGGAAGAAAAATTATTAACACGCTTCCCTCTCCCGGAATATTGTGACTATGGTATAAAGTAGCCGGATTATAATTAGGTGGTAATCCGACAGTGTAATTCTGAGGTGTTGTTTCAATTCTAATACTTATATAAAAAATGAAGAAAATCGTTTTGCTTTCCTTATTCCTGATAATGGGATTGGTTATGTCTCAGATTTTGCCTTTGGCCGTTGAGACCGGAGTTTACAGTCAGATTAAGTTTGGATCAGACACACTTATGTTTATCTGTCTTTCGTTTATTATGATTAACGTAGGACGCGAGTTCGAGCTCGACAAAACCCGTTGGCGCGGTTATGTTGCCGACTATTTCATCGCCATGGCCACCGCCGCCCTGCCATGGATCATGGTTTCGCTCTATTACATGTATCTTCTTCCTTCGGAATATCTTACTTCGTGGGACGCGTGGAAGGAAAACCTGCTTATCGGACGTTTTGCCGCTCCTACATCTGCCGGAATCCTGTTTACGATGCTTGCCGCTGCCGGTCTTCGTCAGGCATGGATCTACAAAAAGACGCAGGTGCTTGCAATTTTCGACGACCTTGATACAATTCTTCTTATGATTCCGCTTCAGATCATGATTATCGGCATGCGTCCGCAGCTGTTTTTCGTTATCGCAATCATCGCTTTCCTGCTTTGGTTCGGATGGAAAAAACTGAGCTCTTACAACCCTAATCAGAGCTGGTGGATGATTCTTACATGGGCTGTATCTATCGTTGTCATCTCACAGGCGGTCTATGTCGTAACAAAGAAGTTCTTCGGAGCTGAAGGCGCGTTACATATTGAAATCCTTCTTCCCGCATTCGTTCTTGGTATGGTGATGAAACATCACAGCGGTCATATCATTACACGTACGGAACTGCGAATCACCGATTCAATCTCTTATGTATTTATGATGCTTGTTGGTCTGAGCACTCCGCTTTTCATCAGCAGCGACTTTTCTAACGCGGTTGTTGAAGGTGTGACTTCGGTTACGGGATCTCAACCTATGATGTCATGGGGTGAAATCGGAATGAACGTACTTATAGTAACGGTGATTTCAAATATCGGTAAAATGTTCCCTGTATTGTGCTACAGAAACAGAAGCATATATGAACGTCTTGCTCTTTCAATCGGTATGTTCACACGCGGAGAGGTAGGCGCGGGAATTCTTATGATAGCTCTGGGCTACAACCTTGGCGGTCCTATCCTTATCATTTCTATCCTTAGCCTTGTGCTTAACCTTATCCTGACAGGTGGTTTCGTACTTATCGTGAAACGTCTTGCTGAGAAAGCTTACGCAGGAAAAGATATCAACGAAGAAGCTAATGAAACACTTTTAAAAGAAAAAGTGGCATAATATATATTGATTAACAACCGATAAATCAATAAATTAAAATTCCCTTTTGTTAGTTATAGCTATTGATATATATAGCTTTAATTCTTATATTTGTAATATATAGAACACGAATAATTATAGATTTCATAAATAACAAACAAGTAATTAATGTTGAGAAAAGATCGTAACATATCATATTTCCGGTATATATTGATGACCCTTATCTGTCTGATAATGGTTTTCAATACGACTTTTCCTGCTCTTAACCGGGCGACACAACATATTACAACTGTAGAATGCAGTCTCGAATCAATCGTCAATACGATGATCGACTGTATGCATTATACTGACTGCGACAGCCCTAATACGTCTGCCGAAGCAGTTCCCAACACTCTTCCTCTTGAGGAAGACAACGGTAGCAGTGAAGATGAACTTATCCCGCACGCTTCCGAAAGCTATCTGGCAGAGATCATTCATGTCAGACTTCACTCCTCGGATGCACACATGAACAATCATGTGGCACCTCATATCGAATTTACAACTCCCCCTCCCGAAATCTGATTTTTGTATTTGTTACTGATAAGCGGATATATCATTGATATAACCGTTTCGAGATTGTAGTTTCCGCTTTTTAACGGAAACCGTTATCCTCATGCCTTTAAATATTATTTACGGCAATAAAATCGTTGCCAAATAACATTTTAGACAATTAATTCATATGCAAAAAAAAGATATCATTTCACATATTAAAACCAATACATCATCAGGACTTGTAGTCTATCTTGTGGCCCTTCCACTTTGTCTCGGAATCGCAGTAGCATCGGGAGCGCCTCCTTTGTCAGGTATTATTTCAGGTATTATCGGCGGTATAATCGTCGGATGGTTAAGTAATTCACATATAAGCGTATCCGGTCCCGCTGCCGGACTTACTGCAATTCTTATAGCGGGAATCATTGATCTGGGTTCTTTTGAACTGATCCTTCTTGCCGGCATGATAGCGGGTATAATACAGATCATACTGGGCTTCCTTAAAGCAGGCGCGATATCAAAGTTCTTTCCTTCAAACGTAATCGAAGGAATGCTCGGAGGTATCGGAATAATTATCATTCTTAAACAGCTTGCTCCTGCCGTAGGCTGGACAGACAGTGGCGAAACTGCATCGTTTTTCGAAAACGTTCACTGGGGAGCTATCATAATTACGGCTATCTCAATAGCTATCCTTCTTGCGTGGAACAGCGTAGGGTTTCTTAAAAAACTTAACGTTATCCCTGCCGCTCTTGTTGCGGTGATCGTGGGAATCATAGCTAACATCATATTCAAAAATTCAGGAAGCGCGCTTACACAGAGCGATGCGATGCTTGTACAGATCCCTGTTGCTGAAAGCATCAGCGATTTCGGGAAGATGTTTACGTTTCCTGATTTCAGCGGCTTTACAGATCCCCGTGTGTGGACAATAGGTATTACTATCGCTATCGTCGCTTCAATAGAAACTTTGCTTTGTATTGATGCTGCCGATAAGATGGATAATAAAGGAAGAATGACTGATACCAACCGTGAACTTAAGGCACAGGGTATCGGAAACCTTATCAGCTCATTAATCGGAGGTCTGCCGATGACATCGGTTGTGGTAAGAAGTTCGGCAAACGCGAAAGCGGGCGCTACATCAAAACTATCGAGCGTAATTCACGGAATATTCCTTATCCTGAGCATCATCCTTATTCCGGTGCTTATCAATATGATCCCGATGGCTACCCTTGCGGCTGTGCTTATCCTTGTAGGTTACAAACTTGCGCGCCCTGCCCTGTTTATCCATTTCTGGAAAAAAGGAATCGCGAGCTTTATTCCTTTTATCGTAACCCTGGGTGGTGTTGTGTTACTTGACCTTCTTTCCGGTGTTGCTCTCGGTCTTCTGGCATTCGTAATAATACACGCTATATCAAACAGAGAAGATACACTGGATAAAATCAGACTTATAGTTTTAAAAGTAAAAGGAATCTGAACAATAAATCTAAATACCAATAATAAAGAATTTAACGAACTAATTAAAACAGAAAAAAAATATGAAACTACATACTTCAGAAACACTTGCGACAATGACTCCACAGAAAGCACTTCAGTTCCTTAAAGAGGGAAATGAGCGCTTTGTCAATAATCTGAAACTGAACCGTAATCTTCTTGATCAGGTACAGTATTACAAACATGGTCAGCATCCTTTCGCTATTATTCTTAGCTGTATGGACAGCCGAACTTCCGCGGAACTTATTTTCGACCAGGGTCTTGGCGACATTTTCAGTCTTCGTATAGCGGGGAATATCCTGAACGACGATATCATCGGCAGTATGGAATATGCGTGTAAAGTGGTAGGTTCAAAACTTATCATGATCCTCGGACACAGCAAATGCGGAGCTTCGCAGGGTGCGTGTGCAGGAAAAGAAGTGGGTCAGCTGACTCAGCTTCTGAGAAAGCTTGATGTTTCTATTGATGAGGTTAAAAAGGAAAAACCCGGCTGTTCGTGCACTTCGCCTGAATTTGTTGACGCGGTGACTCAGCATAACATCCACCACTCAATGGATGAAATCCTTACCAGAAGCGCGGTTCTGAGAGAACTTTACGATGAAGGAAAGATTGGTATAGTAGCTGCTTATCATGATATTGACACAGGTAATGTGGAATTCCTGTTTGAAGATATGCCGAAGGAATGTAAATGCCGTGAGCATTCATGTACACATGCGGATGCTGTATAAATGTATAGTACGGGTATAATTAATTAATAATACAATCTTAACTATTTCTTTTCATAAAAAAGGAAGTCGCTGTCTTCCGGTATCTCATGGAGATTTCCGGTCGCAGCGACTTTTGTTTTTTAAAAGACGTACTTCTTCGATTTCCGGATGACGGATAAATACGTTCTTTAATTCATTAATCAATATTTTAATTCAAATATAAAAAGAAGCGGGACAAAATCAGGGGGATTAATAATATAACAAAATATAATTTTAAAAAATCTGAATCTTAAATAATATTCAGAATATAATAAATGGATATATAAATACTTAATGTATTTGGTTTTAAGCCGGCAATTAAGTATATTTATAAATATTACATATGACTCTTTTTTTTAGATCCGGGGTCAGTTTTAAAGCATTATTTTGCAATTAACACATCTGAATAAATACATGAATTATGGCACTATTTATCTTCACATTGATAACGCTTATTGCGTGCCCTGTCGTATATATGACAGAGAATCCGTATATTAAAACTCTCGGAACCGTATTTCTTATAATATGGTTTCTTCAGTTGGTCTTTATTTATATGGCAATTACAGGAAAGAGAAAAACAGAGAATCTTTGTGAACATGACATTAAAGAGAAAGTTCCTTTATAAGATGTCTTATAGCTTCTACGGGATGATATAGTATCATTCGCGGGCCGGAATAACGCATAACAACGCGTATCATCTCTTTTTCCTGCGGACGATAGCAATGAACGGTACATTTCTTGCATGTGGTTTTTTCCTCTTTAAAAGGGCATTTTGAAAGACGTGCTTCGGCATATTTATAAAGAGCATCACACTCATCGCAGAGATTGCCGGAGATGTTATTATGATTGTCGCGACAGTATATGCGAATCATTTTATATAGAGTGATTTTCTCTCTTGTTATTGTTGATGTTTGTCGTGTGAACATTTTTTATTCCGTAATCATTCTTAGGATTAATACTTTACAAAGTACATAAATTAATTTTTCACTTATACATAATAAAGCATAAATAGTTTGATTAAACTAAGTATTAATATGCATACATATGCATATTTTAAAAAAATCACTAAATTATATTTAGTTTTTCCATAATTTTCGCATAAAGAAAAGTGATAATTATTATTTTCTTTTCGTTAAAAAATTATCTTTGCGAACGAATAATTAATAAAGAAGAGTTTATGGCTAAAATCAAAGGCGCGATTGTGGTAAACACTCAGCGTTGTAAAGGTTGCGATCTTTGCGTCGTTGCATGTCCTGTAAACGTTTTGGCTCTGGAGCCTAAAGAAGTTAATGATAAAGGCTATCATTATGCTTACAGCGCTAAACCTGACGATTGTATAGGTTGCGCAAACTGCGGTTATGTATGTCCTGACGGCTGCATAACAGTATATAAAGTAAAAGTTGATTAAATTTTCCGGCTTATGGCAGAAGAAATAAAATTAATGAAGGGAAACGAAGCTATCGCACATGCTGCTATACGCTACGGTTGTGACGGGTACTTCGGTTATCCCATCACTCCCCAATCAGAAATAATGGAAACGCTTATGGCTCTTGCGCCATGGAAAACTACCGGTATGGTTGTTTTACAGGCAGAGAGTGAAGTGGCGGCAATTAATATGGTGTACGGCGGTGCCGGATGCGGTAAGACCGTGATGACTTCATCGTCAAGTCCCGGTGTGAGCCTTAAACAGGAAGGTATGTCGTATATCGCGGGTGCAGAATTGCCGGCTCTTATCGTAAACGTGATGCGCGGCGGTCCGGGTCTTGGAACTATTCAGCCGAGTCAGGCGGATTATTTCCAGACTGTAAAAGGCGGCGGTCACGGTGACTATCGTGTCATAACTCTTGCGCCTGCTTCGGTACAGGAGATGGCAGATTTCGTAAAAGACGGTTTTGACCTGGCTTTTAAATATAACAATCCTGTCATGATCCTTGCAGACGGTATCATCGGTCAGATGATGGAAAAGGTGGTCCTTCCTCCTTTTCAGCCACGTAAGACTATGGAAGAGATCAAAGAGAGATCGCCATGGGCTTCGGTTGGCAAACCGAAAGACAGAAAAAGAAATGTAGTTACATCGCTGGAACTTGATCCGGCAGAGATGGAAAGAAATAATATCCGTTTTCAGAAAAAATACAGAGAGATCGAAGATAAAGAGGTGAGATTTGAAGCTATCAATTGCGAAGACGCGGACTATCTTATCGTTGCTTTCGGTTCTTCAGCCCGTATTTGTCAGAAAACTATCGAAACAGCGGCAAAAGAGGGTGTAAAAGTAGGCCTTCTGCGTCCGATCACATTGTGGCCTTTCCCTTCCAAAGCTATCTACGAGCTTGGCAAGAAAATGAAAGGAATTCTTGTGATGGAGCTTAATGCAGGTCAGATGATCGAAGATGTTAAGCTTGCGGTAGAATGTTCGGTTCCTGTAAAACATTACGGACGACTTGGCGGGATCGTGCCTGATCCTGATGAGGTATGGGAAGCTATGAAAAAAGAGCTTGAAATTAAGCCAGACCTTTCTTCTTCTTCGGTAACTGATGCGGGTGAATCGATTTCTAAGGAACAGTTGACCGAGGTTATTTCTAATCTAAATCAAATGGTACCTTAATATTATGAATGGTGATTTAAAAATGATCAATAAAGTTCTGACAATTGTGTTTTATGTCCTTGCGGCAGCAACAGTATTACTTTGGTTTTTTTCCGAAGATAAATCGTCAGACAGATTGTGGATGTATTGTGGATTCGGAGCGATTGGAGCAAGAGTGGTCACCTATCTTATGAAATACCTGTTTTAGTATTTCAGGAATCCGGAATATAATAAAGATTCTGATCCCCTATCCGGCTTATTAACGGAAAAAGGCATCATAAATAAAGTAATCTGCTGTTTTATTTAAAATATATACCGGCGGCAGATTATATTCATAACGTTTATCAGAAGTAAAATGGATACTAAAGATATTATCAAACCAGAGAATCTCGTCTATGCCAAGCCGGCGTTGATGAATGACAATCCTATGCATTACTGCCCGGGATGCAGTCACGGCGTAATACACAAGCTTGCGGCTGAGGTTATAGAAGAGATGGGCATGGAAGAAAAGACTATCGGTGTAGCACCGGTGGGATGTGCCGTTTTTGCGTATAATTATATTGATATCGACTGGCAGGAAGCAGCTCACGGGCGTGCTCCGGCTATTGCTACGGCTATAAAAAGACTTATGCCCGATAAGATGGTATTCACATATCAGGGTGACGGTGACCTTGCCGCTATCGGTACTGCCGAGACTATTCATGCATGCAACCGTGGAGAGAATATCGTGATAATATTCGTCAATAACGCTATTTACGGTATGACGGGAGGTCAGATGGCTCCTACCACACTTCAGGGCATGAAAACGGCAACCTGTCCGCACGGACGTACGCCGGAGTTGAACGGTTATCCGCTGAAAATTTCCAATTTGCTTGAACGTCTGGAAGGGACATGTTATGTGACACGTCAGTCTGTTCATACGGCTGCAGCTGTTAAGAAAGCAAAGAAAGCTCTAAGAAAGGCTTTTGAAAATTCAATGGCAGGCAAAGGAGCTTCAGTTGTTGAATTTGTTTCAACATGCGCAAGCGGATGGAAAATGACTCCTGATCAGGCTAACAAATGGATGGTAGAAAATATGTTCCCGGAATATCCTCTGGGCGATCTAAAAGATGTATAATCTATGAAACACGAAATTATAATCGCCGGTTTCGGTGGTCAGGGTGTTCTTTCTATGGGAAAGATACTGGCTTATTCAGGTCTTATGGAAGGTAAAGAGGTGAGCTGGATGCCATCTTACGGTCCTGAACAGCGCGGAGGTACAGCGAATGTTACGGTCATTCTGAGCGACGAGAGAATCAGTTCTCCGGTGCTTAATGAGTTTGATATCGTTGTGGTGCTTAATCAGCCTTCAATGGACAAATTTGAAAGTAAGGTAAAAAAAGGCGGAATGCTTATCTACGACTCTTACGGAATACATCAGCCAACTCAGAGAAAAGATATAAAAGTATTTAAAGTTGATGCTATGGATGCTGCAACGGAAATGCAGAACGGTAAGGCTTTTAATATGATTGTTCTTGGTGCTCTTCTTAAGATTGAACAGCTTGTTAAACTTGAGAATGTGATAGAGGGTCTGAAAAAATCTCTTCCGGAGCGTCATCATAAACTTATCCCTATGAATGAGGCTGCTATACAGAAAGGTATGGATATAGTAGTAGAGGTATAAAAATATTGCTTCTTAAAACTTATATAAAGGCGCGGAATAATCTTTTTTATTCTGCGTCTTTTTTTATGCAGGCCGCATCGGGCATTTTTTCTATAATGCATGGCACCCATGCCCAGAAAGTAGAACCTTTTTCCGGTGAAGATTCGAAGCCCACCTTCCCTTTCATTGTCTCCACTATTCCCTTGCATATGGCCAGTCCCAGGCCGTTGCCCTGCGCAAAGGAATCAAATTTTTCGAAACGGCTGAATACAAGATGATGCTTTCCGGATTCTATCCCCTTACCGGTATCTCTTACCGTTATTTTTATTCCGGAGTCAGCTTTTTCCAGAATCATTGTAATCTGACCTCTTCCGGTATATTTTACCGCATTTGTCATAAATATATTGCATACCTGAAAAAAGCGGTTCTTATCTGATTTTATTATACAGTCATTAAGAAAGTCTTCTTTAAGAATCCGGAGGTCAGAGTTCTTGTTTTGTGTACTGAACACTTTGAATATCTCGTCAAAAACAGAAGCGGGATTGAAACTATCGTTTTTTATCTCTATTGTTCCGGACTCTATTTTTGACATATCAAGTATATCGTTGATAAGGCGCAGAAGAATAGAATTATTGTTTTTGATAATTTTCAAATATTCCGGTTTTTCTTCATCCTCCACATCCATAAGAAGTTCAGAGAAACCTATAATGGCATTAAGAGGAGTGCGTATTTCGTGGCTCATATTCGCAAGGAAAGTAGATTTAAGCCTGTCAGATTCTTCGGCTTTTTCCCGGGCATCCTCCAGTTCCCTGTTAAGAAGATGAATATCTGTGATATCAAGTGCTGTTGACAAAATTATATTGCCTGAGTTGCGCGTGTTTAATGTAGATCTTGTGACTCTCCAGAATTTCGGATTTTCACCTATATATCCTTCTTCCAGGGATGTATGAATGTCTGTATATCCTAATGTTTCAATATCAAGCTGTCGGTATTTATCGGCATAATCCTTAGCGTAAATTTCATAATCGGTATGTCCGAGTATTTCAGATCTGTCTTTAGATATCAGATTACAGAATGCATCATTCACATAAATATATCTGAAATCTTCCGTCGACTTTAGCGCTATCATACACTGAATATTATTGATAATCTCACGGTATATATCATGTTTGTTATCATGGAATTTATCATGATGACTGTTATTTCTCTTTATCTTATGCACTTTCCACACCATATACAGAGAGAAGCCGAAAAGAAGTAAGGATATAAAAAAAAGTGATATAATTAACTTATTCATCACACATGACATTTTAAATATAACGATATTCATTTCCCGATATAGCCGGTCACATTACATCAAGCACTATTACAAGATATAACACAATTAATTTTATTATAACAACATTAATAAGAAATGTTTTTCATAAGGCAGGCTACAGAGTGTATATTTAATATTAGTTAACAAAAAACCGCCACTATATTCGTTGTTTAGAATATAGTGGCGGTTCAGTTACCCTTAAAATAATATAGGGTTTAAGAAAATATCTTATCGTTATCAGATAACATTAAGTGCTTTGAAACATTTTTCAATCTTATCAAGGGCAAAATCAATCTGATCTTTTGTATGAGTTGCCATAAGAGAGAAACGAATCAGCGTGCTGTCGGAAGCTACTGCAGGAGCTACGACAGGATTAACGAATACTCCTTCATCAAGAAGCATTCTTGTAAGCAAGAATGTCTTGTCGTTGTCGCGTATAAAAAGAGGAATAATAGGAGTCGAAGTGTGACCTATCTCACAGCCCATATTTCTGAATCCGGCAAGAGCATAATTTGTCATTTCCCACAGATGCTCCTGGCGTTCAGGCTCTGAAAGCATAATATCAAGAGCTGCATTAGCTGCACCTATAGCGGCAGGAGTCGCAGATGCCGAGAAAATATAAGATCTTGAATTGTGACGCAGGTAGTTGGCTATAGGAGCGTCAGTAGCGATAAAACCGCCAAGAGAGGCAAATGATTTTGAGAATGTACCCATTATAAGATCAACATCTTTAGTTGCTCCGTAATGATCGCAGACTCCGCGTCCGTTCTTACCCATTACCCCGATACCGTGAGCTTCATCAACCATTATTGATGCGTTGTATTTTTTAGAAAGAGCAACGATTTCGTCAAGTTTGGCAATGTCACCCTCCATACTGAAAATACCGTCCACAACAATAAGTTTTACTTTGTCAGGATCGCATTTCTGCAGCACTTTTTCAAGAGAGTTCATGTCATTGTGCTTAAACTTAAGAGAGTTTGAGAAAGAAAGTCTTCTTCCTTCAATTATCGATGCATGATCAAGTTCGTCCCAGATAATATAGTCTTCACGTCCTGTAAGACATGACACAACACCTAAATTTACCTGAAAACCTGTTGAATAAACAATAGCTTCCTCTTTTCCTACAAATTTGGCTAGTCTTTTTTCAAGTTCAACATGAATGTCAAGCGTTCCGTTCAGAAATCTCGAACCTGCACAACCGGTTCCATATTTTTTTGTTGCTTCAATAGCAGCTTCCTTTACTTTAGGGTGATTGGTCAAACCAAGATATGAATTGGAACCAAACATAAGCACTTTCTTTCCGTCAATATAAACTTCTGTATCCTGATCGCTTTCAATCATTCTGAAATAAGGATAAACACCGGCTGCCTTAGCTTTTTGGGGGGCATCATACTTTGACAGTTTTTCTTGAAGTAATTTCATTTATCTATTGTTTTTATATTCAAGGTATGGATAAGAAATATCTTTTCATATCCATAGATTTATTTATTTTAATTTTTGATTTAATACTCTGACCTGAGTTCTAACACTTTTAAGAGAATTAAGTTTAATTATAGTTTGTATTTCATAATTTAATCCAATAATTAAAACTAATTAAAGTAGAAAATCATGGAACGCTAACTAATATTAAATCGACCCACGGCTATGGGATCACAAACTTAGCTATTTTTTATGTTTAGATTGATAAAAATCTAAAAATTTATTGGTCAGAATGGTTGATAAATTAACTTATAAAAGAAAAACATTACATTTGTATTGCCAGGAGATATACAGTAATGAAAAAAATTAAAGAAAAAGTTCTAATTATAATAAATCCTATATCCGGTGTACGACCTAAGAACAATTTACCCTCGTTGATTTATGAGAATATAGATCTGTCTAAATTTTCAATTCATATAGAATATACGGAATATGCGGGACATGCGACAGAGATCGCTGCGGACGCTGTAAACAACGGTATTAAATATGTAATTGCCATAGGCGGAGACGGAACGATAAATGAAACTGCCAAAGCGCTTGTAGGGACAGATACGGCGTTAGGGATTGTGCCTCAGGGTTCAGGAAACGGATTAGCGAGACATTTACAGATTTCTCTTGATACAGCAAAAGCATTAAGAGCAATAAATGATGAGAATACGGTAGCCATTGACTATTGTAAAGCAAACGACCATATCTTTTTCTGTACAGCAGGGATTGGTTTTGACGCGTGGATAAGTCAGAAGTTCTCAGAAGATAAACATCGCGGTGGTTTTACATACCTTAAGAATGCTCTTACGGAGTATGTAAAATATAAGCCACGATATTATAAACTCATAACATCCGAAGGTCTTAACGTAGAAAAGGCGTTTCTTGTAGCTATAGGCAATGCTTCCCAATATGGGAATAATGCTTATATAGCACCGGAAGCAAGTATGCAGGACGGATTGATGGATATTACGATTCTCGAACCGTTTAACACCCTTGAAGTTCCTCAGCTTGCCATTCAGCTTTTCACAAAGCAGATCAACAAAAACCGTCATATTACAATGATAAGGGATAAATCTGTCAGAATTGTTACGGAAAAGGAAGAGGTTATGCATATTGACGGAGAACCTGTAAAACTTGGAACGGAGATAAACATACATACAGTGCCCAGAGGACTGAAGGTAATAATCCCTAAGAATCCGTCAAAATCTATAATAGAACCGATACAGTATGCGATCGAAGAGATACATTACAATCTTTTGAATGATATAAAAGATGTTTTTAAACTTAATGCGAAATAAGATCGCATATAATTAAAAGATATTTTAACAAGAATAATATTTACGGAATATTGCTATGGCAAATACAGTTGAACAGTTTGAGGAAGTTATCGGGATATGTCGGGATGTTTTCGGCAAGAAACTCAAGGATTACGGAGCATCATGGAGAATAATGCGTCCGGAGTCGATAACAGATCAGATATATATAAAGGCTAACAGAATAAGAAGCCTTGAAATAAAACGCGAATCAAAAGTCGGAGAAGGAATATTTCCGGAATTTATAGCTATCGTGAACTACGGAATAATAGGCCTTATTCAGCTTAAGCTTGGCTATGCGGATACAGATGACATTTGTGCAGATGAAGCCATTACTCTTTATGATGAGCTTATGGATGTTACAAAGAATCTTATGTATGCCAAAAATCATGATTATGATGAGGCATGGAGACTTATGAGAGTAAGTTCTTATACGGATCTTATCCTTATGAAAATCTACCGTACCAAACAGATTGAAAATAACAAAGGCGTTACACTGATTTCGGAAGGCGTTGATGCTAATTATATGGATATGATAAATTACGCGCTTTTCGGTCTGATAAAACTACACTTTAAAGATGAACAGGAATGCTGTTAAACTGATCGTGTTGTTCTGCAGGATTATTCTAGCGACGACTTTTATCTTTTCCGGTTTTGTCAAGGCGATAGATCCTGTCGGTTCGGCAATAAAATTCGGTGATTATTTTACTGCTCTTAATATTACATTTTTCCAGGATCACACTCTTATTCTTTCGGTGTTTCTTTCAGCTCTGGAATTCACTATAGGAGCAGCTCTGCTTTGGGGTGCTTACAAAAGACTCGCTTCACTGGGAGCTTTTCTTTTTATGCTTCTTTTCACACCGCTGACTCTCTGGCTCGCCCTTACTAATGCCGTAAGCGACTGCGGATGCTTTGGTGATGCTGTTACACTTGACAACTGGGAAACGTTTTATAAGAATGTAGTATTATTCATACTCTCGTTGATACTCCTTATTTTTAATAAGAAAATCGGCTCATGGTTCAACATCAAAATAAGATGGATTCCTGCCGCCTATTCTTTTATCTTTGCGATAGTAGTTTCCCTGATCGGAATAAAACATCTGCCCGCTATTGATTTCCGGCCTTACAGAATTGGCACGGAGATAAAAGAAGCGATGGGTATGAATTCTTCAGGTGAAAAAGAGTATGAACTGATTTATGAAAAAGAAGGAGAAAAAAAGAGCTTTTCTCTTGACGGGGAACTTCCGGAAGATGGATCAGGATGGGAATTTGTAGAAACTGTCGTTAAAGAGACGAATGCTCCGCAGATCACGATTAAGGATTTCTTTATTACCGATAATAACGGAAATAATATTACTGAAGATTTTCTTGAAAATGACACAGTGGCTTTCGTACTTCTCTCCTATGACCTTTTCAGCGCCGACGAGAATAATCTTGATAAGATAAACGAACTATATGAGATAGTTTCCGAAATGAAACTCCCTTTCTATGTCCTGACCTCATATAATCCCGAAGCCCAGGATTACTGGGATGAGCTGAGCGGGTCGGAGTTTAATTATGTCTTCGGCGATATAACTGTAATTGAAACAATTATAAGATCAAATCCGGGGCTGATGGTTTTGCATAAAGATAAAATAATAGATAAGATTAACGTGGCAGATCTGCCGGAACCTGAATTAATGGAAAGTTACGTAGAGGACAGGCTTAATTTGAATATTAAAAAAGTTAATACGAAAATCGTAATTTTATTATTTTTCTTTGCATATTTTATCCCAATTCTTGTACTTTTGCTCACAGATAAAACTTTTTTATTGTTCTTTAAAGGGAACAAAAAAGATAAAAACGACAAAATCAATAACGATTAATCAAATAATATTTTTTAATCACTTTAATTAAAAAAAAATGAGAAAAAACATTGTTGCCGGTAACTGGAAAATGAACAAGACTCTTCAGGAAGGTCTTGAGTTAGCTAAATCTTTAGATCAGGCTCTTGCCGGTAAAAAATTAAACTGTGACGTTGTAGTTTGTACTCCGTTCATCCACCTTGCTTCTGTATGTTCTTCTATCAATACTGAAGTTATCGGTGTTGGTGCTGAAAACTGTGCAGATCACGTTTCAGGTGCTTATACAGGTGAAATCTCTGCTGCAATGGTTGCTTCTACAGGTGCTAAGTATGTTATTCTTGGTCACTCTGAGCGTCGTGCTTACTACGGAGAAACTAACGAAATCCTAAAAACAAAAACTACTCTTGCTCTTGAAAACAACCTTACTCCTATCTTCTGTATCGGAGAGGTTCTTGAAGAAAGAGAAAACGGAACTTATTTCGATGTTGTAAAAACTCAGCTTTCTGAAGGACTTTTCGGTTTCAGCGCTGATGAATTCGCAAAAATCGTTATTGCATACGAACCGGTTTGGGCTATCGGAACAGGAAAAACTGCATCTGCTGACCAGGCTCAGGAGATCCACGCTTTCATCCGTAAAACTATCGAAGAAAAATATGGCAAAGAAATTGCTGATAATACTTCAATCCTATACGGTGGTAGCTGTAATGGTTCTAACGCAAAAGAACTTTTCGCTAATCCTGACGTAGACGGTGGTCTTATCGGTGGTGCTGCTCTTGAAGTTGACAAATTCATGCCAATTATCGAAGCATTCTAATATATTAATACGATATATTATCTGAAGAAAAACGCTGTTTCAAATAAAATTTGAAACAGCGTTTTTTTATTTTTCCTATGTTTGGGTCTGCCTTAACTAAGGTTTTCCCTAAAAAACTTCACAAAAAAATGAAAGATTATCTTTCCGGATTGTTTTAATGTCAGTAAAGCAGAATGACCTTCTTCCATTTTGCATATTATTCTATACATCAGTAATTTACATTTATATTTCTTTATTTGGCCAAATTAATAAATTCTCATAGAAGTATTAATTCAACTTATTTATTGACAATATAAATGTAGTATGTATTTCTTTGTTTATTTTCTTAGAGATTTATCTTTATATTTGCATAAAATTAATGTAATGATGAGCAAATATTTTACTTCTTTATTATTAGTGTTCTGCCTTTCTCAGGTATTGTATTCTCAGGAATATCATCATAGCGAGAAAAAAATTCTTGATCATCTCACTACTCCGACTATAAATAAAGGACGAATAAGAATTTATCAGGACTCCCGTCTGGATTCTTTAATGTCAAAACATAAGATAGAAGCTCAGAGTAATCTTGAAATTACCGAAAATGTGGCTTATGTCGTTGGTCGAGGCTACAGAATTCAGATTTTTTCAGGTAATAACCAGAGAGAATCAAAAAATCAGGCTTATGCAATGGAGCAGGAAATAAAAGAAAGAATGCCGAAACTTGATACATATGTTACTTTTAATCAGCCTTTCTGGAAATTAAGGGTTGGTAACTTCAGAACTTATGAAGAGGCTCAGGCAATGCTCAGAAATATTAAAAAAGAATTTCCGAGCTGGAAAGAGATGTTTATTTCTAATGATGTTGTAAAATATCCTATTCGCAGATATTGATTTTATTTTATTAATTGCATCAATCATCCCGGGATCACTTAAGTGTTATGGTGTGCTTAAGATATTGCTTAACCGGAAAAAAGATAAAGTGTTACGATCCCTCCGGAATAAAACTTATTAAAAAATGAATATAGATAATACGGCAGTCAACAGTGGCTCAACGCAGGAATATGATGAAAAAATGGAACAACTTATGTTTCATTATAAAGAAATACTAAAACTTCTTGGTGAAGATACAGAAAGAGAAGGTCTTGTAAAGACTCCTCTGCGTGTTTCAAAGGCTATGCAGTTTCTTACAAGAGGATATAATCAGAATCCGGAAGAAATAATCAAAGGAGCAATGTTCCGCGAAGATTACCGCCAGATGGTAATCGTAAAAGATATTGATTTCTATTCTATGTGCGAACATCATATGCTGCCTTTCTTCGGAAAAGCGCATGTGGCATATATCCCTAACAAATATATAACAGGATTGAGTAAGATACCACGTGTAGTAGATGTTTTCGCAAGAAGACTTCAGGTGCAGGAAAGACTTACAATGCAGATAAAAGAATGTATTCAGGAAACTCTTAATCCTTTAGGTGTGATGGTCGTTATCGAGGCTCAGCATATGTGTATGCAGATGAGAGGTATCGAAAAACAGAATTCTATCACCACTACTTCGGATTTCTCCGGTGCTTTTGCAGAACTTAAGACGCGTGAAGAGTTTATCAATCTTATAAGAAAGAATTCCTGATATACCCGGACGCTTTTTATTCTGAGATAAAACAAATCTTTTATATGACATAACGGCCATTATTTATTGCTGTTTCATAAAAGATTATTCATATAATTTATTTTATATGTTGCATGATATTTTAATCTACATAATGGGATTTACAATTATGATTAAAATATAATGCAACATTTTTTATTGCTTACACTTCAGTAATGGCAAAGAAAAACAACTCAAACTTCAATCTTGAATTACTAAAAGAAAAGGCTAAAAAGAGTGCGCCTCAATATAAATCCTTTTTTAAAAATCTAAAAAAGAATCAGCTTCGGGAACTTGACGATACAATTCATTATATACATGAAGAAGTATTTGATGATTTCGACTGTCTTTCCTGTGCAAACTGCTGCAGAACTCTCGGACCAAGGATAACAGACCGAGATATCGAAAAGATAGCATCTGCTTTAAGAATAAAGCCAAAAGATGTGGTAGAAAGGTATCTTCGTATAGATGAAGACGGTGATTATGTTTTCAAAACGATGCCCTGCCCCTTTATCTGTGACGATAACTACTGTTCGATATATAATGACAGACCCAAAGCATGCAGAGAATATCCTCATACAGACCGAAAGAAATTTTATCAGATATATAATCTTACAATAAAGAATTCCGAAACATGTCCCGCAATACAGCTTATTCTGGACAGACTTAAGGATGAACTTTAAATGAGATAATAAAAATGAAAATAGCGCCGTGATTAATTAAAATCCGGCGCTATTTTCGTTTTTTCATTCAGAAATAACAGTTTCCTGTATAAACAGTGATGACTGTAGTCACAATAAGATTATTGATAAGAAACAGCTTCTATTTTATTCTCTGAGAAAACTCCTGATACCTGTTGGTTATATTGCTTACATGCTCTAAGGTTGTTTCGCCCTTAAAATAACCGCATTTTACAAGAGCGGAATCCTGATAAATATCTGTTTCACTTTTAAGAATCAGGCAGGATGCCACATTGTTGTCCCATATATCAGGGTCATATCCATATTTTCTCGCAATTGCGCGTGCGTCAAGAATATGTCCTACTCCGGCATGAAACGAAGCAAGTACAAACTTAGCTCTCTCTTCAGGATCTTCTATAGAGCGGAAAATGCGCTGCAGGGAATTAAGATATCTTGTTCCCGCTTTAATATTCTCCTGAGGATCTACAAAATTCTGTTCTGTAAGTCCGAAACGGTATCCGGTCTTAGGCATCATCTGCAGAAGTCCCCGGGCCCCAACTTTTGACATCGCATAGGGGTCGAATCTGGACTCCTCAAATGAAAGTGCTGCAAGCAACTTCCAGTCCCATCCCAGTTTCTCGGCATTCTCTTTATAGATATGATCATATATAGATAATGAAGCCCCTCCGGGAAGAAGATATTTGATGGTAACATTAGGATCTATACTCTTCTCATAATATCTCTTTACGATCGGAGCATATTCCGGAGTTATCCTGTTGTTTGATAACCATTCGTCAATAAATGATTTAAGTTTGGTTCTGGATTTCAGAACAAGCCAGGAAGTAGACTGATCACAGCTTACCTGAAGGGCGGGATCTATATTCCGGAAGAATGTGGCACTGACTTTTGCTATGTTGTTGTCGGCGAAAGTATATTCTATTTCTCCTTTTGCCACTTTTCTTATAAGATCTTCCGTAGAAACAGAATCACTCTCAAATGTCCTTATTATCATTCCTCCGCCGATTTCCCGGTTAAGATTTTTAGCGCGCTGTAAATATCTTGATTTATTTTCTACATAGACCTCTTTTCCCTTTAACTGAGTCACATCGGAAACACGGATTATTTTCTTATCATTAGGCTGAACAAGCACCTGATGAGTAATCCTTTCTGTGCCGCAGAATACATAATCGGTATTCTTTATATCATCGTCAATTTTCAACGGATATGCTATAATATCTGCTTCATTATTATCGATGATACGTTTAAGATCCTCAATGTTGTAAGCAGCAATAAGATCGACCTCCGCTCCTATTGATTTTGCAAAACCTGTCACAAGTTCAAACTCATATCCCATTTCTTTCTCTTCAAAAACGAAATATGAAGCAGAACCGTAAACGACTGCAACTTTTATCTTACTATTCTCATATACTTCTATGATATCTTCCTTTTCTTCAGCTATTTTGTCTGACTTACATGAAAGAAGCAATGCAGGTATAAAAAGGGATAATAATTTTATATTCATCTGCCGACATTTAAAATTTATAAAGGAAAACTATAAATGATATTAAAAATATACCATATATATAAACAATTATCTCCCTTTATTGTTTGCGGATAAGTTTTCCGGCGATGAAATTTGTAAGGACATCAATGGCAACATTATTATTACCACCCTGAGGGATTATTAAATCGGCATATTTTTTGGTAGGTTCGATATGGATATTGTGCATCGGCTTCAGTACTTTTTCATAACGGTCGATAACCATCTGAACAGTACGTCCTCTTTCTACGCAATCACGACTGATTACTCGGATAAGTCTTTCATCGGCATCTGCATCGACAAAAACTTTAATATCCATCATATTTCTGAGACGCTCATCAGTAAGAACAAGGATACCTTCGACGATAACAACTTTCTTCGGGTCTACTTTTATAGTCTCATCTGATCGGGAGCAGGTTAAATATGAATATATAGGCTGTTCGATGCTTTTCCCCTGCTTTAATTCCATAAGCTGCTTCTCAATAAGTTCCCACTCAAAAGCACGGGGTTCATCAAAATTCTGTTGCAGACGCTCTTCCAGCGGCATATGACTACTGTCTTTGTAATATGAATCCTGAGGGATTACCGCTACCTCTTCCGCAGGCAGACTTTCTATAATTTTTCTTACAACCGTAGTTTTTCCGGATCCTGTACCTCCGGCAATTCCAATAATTAACATAGTTATTTTAATCAGATGATTAATTTAATTTACTTAATCAGATATTTACTTTATTAATATAAAGTTTTAACTTTGTGAGTAGAATTTTAGCAATATGCAGTCCACAATTAATGACTATCTGATTGTTGGATGCAAATATAACACTAATTTCAGATATGGTTAAACACGTATTATTATTTAAATTAAAGCAGATGGAATCTGCCGAAGTGAAAATGCAGATCATGCAGGAAATAAAATCAAAACTTCTGGGATTAAAAGAAGTAGTTCCCGCTATAGAATCAATAGAGGTTGGAATCAATGAAAACCCTAATGAATCATTTGATATCGCACTTGTTTCTACTCATAAAGACTGGGATGCTTTAAGATCTTACAGGGATGACCCGAATCATGTTGCAGTAGCTAAATTTATTGCGGGATACCGTGAAGAAAGAGCATGTGCTGATTTCACATTCTAATCCGGAACATTAAAAAAACAGAGATATTAAATGTATGTCGGCGTTATGACACAACATACATTTAATATCTCTGTTTTTATTTAATGGTCATAATCTCTGTTTAAATCTAATTGCTGTAGCTTGCCAGTGTAATAAGCATTCTTGTCTTATCAAGAGCTTCGATATTATGCACTATAGCTGCGTTAAACTGCAGCAGGTCATCTTTTACCAGCTCAAAAGATTCTCCCGTATCAAACTTGACATCTATCTTACCTTCAATTATCTGAATAATAGCCAGACCGTTGTGAGAATGATTCGGCATTTTCTCTCCCGCCTCAAACTCATAATAAAGAACTCTAAGCATATCATCAGCAAAGACTCTGAGACTCTTTTCGGTAAGGTCTTTAATATTAATTTTTTTCATAAGGAATTTATTTATATAGTTTAAAATTCGGTTGGATACAGCAGATTTCTCTCCGTATATCCCACTTTTATTAAAGTATCAGCAAGACTCTCGCTGACCGGCTCAGGCTCAGCTTTCTTTACTCCTTCATATCTGCATTTAAGATATGTCCAGCGGTTCACAATCAGCTCAAGAGGAGAATAAGGAGCCTTTGAATTTTCAGCTATTTCCTGTATTCCGCCTGCTGATGTCTCGGAAAGTGTAACTGCTCCGTTCTCAATCTTCACACTGACATTATCAGGGAATTCGAAACTTATTTCATTTCCCGTTTCAAAATACCATGTAGTATTAATTATAGACTCCACAATGAGTTTGTCATTGTATTTGCCGTCCGCGTCGCCTGAAACATCTTTTATTTCTTTAGCGCATTTATCAGAAAGATGAATAACTGAACCGAAATTATCTATAAAGCGGTTTATCCTGTCAATCACTGATAAATAATCTTCATCGGCTGTATCATCAGATTTCTCCCATTCAAACTCAATCTTATCAAAAATCCCCCATCTGTAGAAAATGATAAGCCAGCCTTCAAAAATGTTATCCCCGGTCATAGGATTATGAAACAGATCTGACGAATATCTGACTTTGAGCAGATTGTCGTCTATAATTTTATACTTGACTTTCTCGGGGAGAGAACATACAATGTAGAAATCCGTTTCCTTATGATACTCTCGCCGCAGAATATCCAGAAGAAGCTCAATGTCATTTTTCATATTCTTGTCATGAATTATTTAAAACAAAACAAATCACATAAAAAAAATGTTTGAAATAATATGTATAAGTATTCAGACTCAAATACTTATTATTTGATCAACGGACAAAAAAAGATACAACAGTAAAGGTTTATGAGATACCGAAATTTACCGGACAGTTATGTTCTGATTTTTACGACTATGTTATTCTATGTCTTTTCGGCATATAACGGTTCTGCTCAGATACTTGAAAACACACCGGAATATAATACTCTGGAGAATCTGAAAGCAATACAATATAATCATGATTCATTGCTTACATCAGGTTATGTTGCGGATGAGATTACTATACCATATCGGTCTAAGGGATTATATGAACAATATCCCGCTCATTCGTTATATAAAAAATGGACATCAGAATTTCTTACCCCTTTCTCTTTCAGCAGTTCACAGATTCCGGACAAATATGAAATAAACCTTGAAGGGTTCTCATTTCCCGCAGAAGGGGTACTGACTTCTAAATTCGGCCCACGCGGAAAACGTCAGCACTACGGCATAGATCTAAGAGTAAAAATGCATGACACTATAAGGGCTGCATTCGACGGCAAAGTAAGAATGGAAAAATATGAGCCACGCGGTTACGGATATTATATGGTGATAAGGCATACTAACGGTCTGGAGACTATATATGCACATCTTTCGAAGTTTCTTGTTAAGGTAAATCAGCATGTCACGGCCGGTGAGCCGATAGCTCTGGGGAACAATACAGGAAGAAGTTCCGGTACTCACCTGCATTTCGAGACAAGGTTTATGGGAAATCCTATAGATCCTTCATCTCTTGTTAATTTTAATACTAAGTCGCTCCTTTCTCAGAGTTATGTCTATCAGACTCCGAAACGACAAATTAAAAGGAAAAGAAAATAAACAATACTATATCAGAAACGTTTTTAATATTGAAATATAATTAAACCGAATAAGCTATGTCACATACTAATAAACCTCAGATAACTCAGACATTCGAAGAATTAAAAGGATATCTAAAAGGATGTGTTCCTCCATGTGTAGCAGAAGTAGATACTCCGACTCATTATGAAGTTGTTGCTGAAAAAAATGGTGAGAAAAAGCTTTTTGCATACATAGTGGCTCATCTTCATGTCGTAACATTAGGTTTTGACAATGATATCCCGTTGAATGATAAGAAACAGATCTTTTCAGATCGTCTTATGAGACAGATCACAGAGCATAACGCAAGAATTGATATCAGAAACGTGTTCGATTCTGAATTTTCAAATGATCTAAGAGACGCTATCACCAAACTTATGTATTACTATAACGAAAAAGGCTGGGTATAACGTAATATTTATATTTGAGTTTTATATAAAATATTTCAGGAGAATAAGTATAATCTTTTTTGACTATACTTATTCTCCTGTTTTATTCTTATTTGCGGATGCTTTATCGTGATATTGCACTCCGGAATATGTCATATGAAATTTCTGTAAAGGAAAAATAGCAGCGATCGTATAAATACAGAGACTAGTCCTGAAGATCCATCAGTTTGATATTTTCTGTCGATTCTCTCTGCACTTTGCTTGCTTTAACAAGTGCCTCCCATTCTTTATTAAACATATATTCCCTGTCTATCTTAAAATCCTCAGAACCAAATTTCTCCAGTCTGTCAAGAACAATACCAACTGTAATCTGATGAATATCCATTGCCGGCTGCCAGGCATGGATTCTTTCATTATCGTTCACAATTTCACGAATAACACCTATATCCTGAAGTTTCTGAAGAATCTGAGATGTAAGTTTTGAAGGGATCTGATAGTTACGGCTTATCTCCTCATTTGTCAGCGGAGGAAGTTCATTTTGAAATCTTTTGACGATAAGAGTAGCTATAAGTATCAGAATAAAATCATAATAACGACGGCTTATATTATTTGCATCCTGCTCAAAGCTGAAATTTTTTATATTCTGTGAAGCATAGGTAAGTTCTGCACCGAAAAGGCATATAAGCCATGAAAGCTGTACCCATAACAACAGCAAAGGAAGAGCCGCAAAGCTACCGTATATGGCATTATATTTGGATACCCAGATCTGACCGCTGATATAGAAATACTGAAATATCTGAAATGCGATACCGGAGACTATTCCGGCCCAGAACGCATTCATGAAGCGAACCCTGGTATTGGGTATTATGATAAAAAGAGTTGTAAAAAGGATACTGGTGATCACATAGGGTGCGATTTTAAATATCATCACACTTATCGGATCGAAAATAAACTGAAAATACGGAAGTTTTATACTTGTTGTTATGAAGATGGATAATCCGCTTGAAAGCACCATCAGAATAGGCAGAATAAGAAGAATAGAAAGGTAATCGGTAAACTTTCTGAAATATGTCCTGGAACGCTTAATCTGCCATATATGATTGAAGGCAAGTTCGATATTGCCGATCAGTCCTATAATTGTCCAGATAAGAAAGACAAGACCTATACCTACAAAAAGTCCGTTCTTTGTCTGGTTTATATAATTTGTCACAAACACAAATACCTTTGTTATCATATCCTGCTGACCGGGGAAAAACTCCGTCAGCTGTTGTTCAAGCAAATCCTGAAAGCCGAAACCTTTGGATATGGCAAGAATTAGCGCCAGTACAGGAACTATTGCAAGAAGTGTATTGTATGTAAGAGCTGATGCTTTTTGCGACAAACGGTCGCTTATGAAAAACCGTATAGTAAGAATTATGGATTTTACTATGTTTATAAGGTAGTTTCTGATTCCTGAAACTTCATGTTCGGTTATTCTCCAGATTCCATAAGAGAAGAAATGCCAGAGCTTTCGGATTTTACCTATGAAAATTTTTATTCTGGATTCAGACTTTTTGTTTTTCATATAAGAATGGAAAAATTAAAAAAACAGTAGGAATATGAGCCGGGTTCTGTTCCTGATCTAAAAATAAAAAAGGCATCTGTCATTTGTCTCGACTATATGTCACCATACAGCTCTAGCGGTCTACCCCCCGACATCGGACGAGCAATCCTTATACGTCGGTATACATGACCTTACAACCCATAAGATGTACGGCATAACATGTTGCCATATTACCCGGTGAGCTCTTACCTCACCTTTTCACCCTTACCGGATTACTCCGGCGGTTATTTTCTGTTACATTACTTAACCATCACTGATTACTTCCCGTTAAGAAGTATGGAGCTCTGTGTTGCCCGGACTTTCCTCCCAATATAAAATTGAGCGACAGATCATCCTACTGTTTCAACAAAGATATATATATTTTGATTGTTAATAAATAAGCTTAAGTAATATTTATATATTTTGAAAACAATAATACATTTAAGAATTTATAATATTTTATATATCATACTAATTAAATCAAGTATGAATTATTTATTAAATACTAATATATCAACAAATTGCGACATTGTATAGTTAAATAACAAACGTTTATTTTACGATTTCCCTTTATTTGCCTTGGTTTAAATATGTATTTTAGCAAGTATAAAAAAGAATAAATATTATATTATATTAACACAAGCATCCATATTATTATCTGTTTTTATATGTGATTTTAATATAGTCGACAATGTTTTAACAAATAAAAATATAGAATAAACAATATAGTTGAAGAGAAATAATAATGTCTCATTTAGTATAAAAAGTCATTACATTACAAAAGATATCCCTAAATTTGTAAGATATAAAATCATGCAACAAAGAGGTGTATGCGCCTATTCGTTCCTTTTGCCAAAAGGAATTTATTATTAGAAGAATTATAAAATGTATCAGAAATATCCATCTTTATTACTTGAAGACGCAGTAAATGAATTTTCAAAGCTACCCGGTATCGGAAGAAAAACAGCACTGCGCCTTGTTCTGCATCTGCTTAGACAGGAAACCGAAACAGCCGTGAATTTCGGGGAATCTATATCCAAACTCTGTAAAGAAGTGAAATACTGCCAGGTATGTCATAATATATCGGATACGGATATATGTTCGATGTGTTCGGATAAAGACAGAGATCCGTCAATTCTCTGCGTTGTTGAAAATGTAAAGGAGGTGATGGTAATAGATAATACACGACAGTTCAGAGGTCTTTATCATGTTCTGGGAGGAATAATCTCTCCTATGGACGGTGTCGGACCGGCTGATCTTAATATCGAGTCGCTTGTGGAACGCGTAAAATCCGGAGAGATAAAAGAAGTTATCCTTGCGTTAAGTACAACAATGGAAGGTGACACAACAAACTTTTATATATTCCGTAAACTGGCTCCTTATAATGTAAAAATATCAATTATAGCACGAGGTATTTCCATCGGTGATGAAATCGAATATACCGATGAAATAACACTGGGACGTTCGATTCTGAACAGAACCTTGTTTACAGATGCCTTTAAAGTATAATATCAAAGAGCAAAAAATTATGAAAACCGTGAATACAACCGACACAATAGCTTCATTATTGAAACAATTACGCTGTTATTATGCGTTATTCATTATAATTACTATTACATTTGCATTTATTTCGAATATTTTTGGTAGAATATTCATAAATGAAGAGATAGCTATCTCACTTGAATCTCTGATGATTCTTCTGAATCTGGCAGCTATACCTTTATCATTGAAATATTCTGCGAGAAAGATAAATATCATTTGTGATGAATGCGAAGATGAAGAAAGTAAGATATCTTCATATAAGAAATTATCATTGCATCGTCTATTACTTACTGGTGGGATGATAATATTCAACTTCATACTGTTTACGTTTCTGGGAAAAAGCTCCTGCATGTTTTGCAGCGGCTTGATTTATATGTCAACACTGTTCTTTTTCCCGACTAAGAATCGTATAAAATCCGATCTTTCTTTATATTCCGAAGAGGAAGCATAAAGATATCCATGAGAAAAAAATGAGTAATGAAAATTAGCGTAGTAATAGTCAATTATAAAGTTAAATTCTTCCTTGAACAATGTCTTCATTCATTGTATAAAGCAGGCGCAAATACAGAGATGGAGGTTTTTGTCGTAGATAATAATTCCGGAGATGATTCGGTAGAATATCTCAGAAAAAGATTCCCGAAGGTTATTTTCATAGAAAATACCAAAAATGTAGGTTTTGCAAAAGCCAATAATCAGGCTATCCGAAAATCAAAAGGAGAATTGATATTATTATTGAATCCCGATACTTTTCTTGGAGAATCAACACTTGATGAAGTAATCAGTTTTATGGATTCCAATCCTAATACCGGAGCTGTCGGAGTGAAGATGATAGATGCTACCGGAAGATTCCTTCCTGAATCAAAAAGAAGTATTCCTACTCCGTGGGTATCTTTCTGTAAAGTTTTCGGTCTTTCCATACTTTTCCCTAACTCAAAAATTTTCGGCCGTTACAGTCTTGGTTACCTTGATAAGAATTCAGTTCATAAGATTGATATCCTGGCAGGAGCATTTATGCTTTTCAGGAAAGATGTACTTGATGAGATCGGCCTTCTTGATGAGAGTTTCTTTATGTATGGTGAGGATATCGACATTTCATATCGTGTCATAAAAAAAGGATATGATAATTACTATCTCCCTACTTCAATAATACATTACAAAGGAGAAAGTACACCAAAACACTCCATAAAATATGTGAGAATCTTTTATGAAGCTATGGATATATTCTTTAAAAAGCATAACTCCAATACATCTTTCGCTTATTCTTTATTTATACGTTTTGCTATTCTTTTCAGGGCTACTATAGCCGGATCATACCGATTGGCTAACCGCATGACGGGAAACATAAATAAAAAAGGCAAAAGGCTATGTAATGTTCTTGTTATTTCATCCCCGGCGCAAAATATAAGAATTAATGATATTATCAGAGATTCGTCAGTTGCATACAGTAGTGTTAAGAATATATGTGAAAAGGTGGATATAGATATTATTTCTGAACAAATCATAACCGAAAACCTTTCTGATATTATATTATCTGATTCTGTTTTTTCAAACGATGAGATAATAAAAATAATAGAAAGCCTTGATAAACGGGGTGTTGTATTTTCCATTCATATTGCAGATACCGACACTATAGTTTCTCCTGGTCAGAAATTCAGTAATAATATATCAATATGCTAAAAAACGACAGAATATATTTAAGAGCTCCCGAGCCGGAAGATATCGACTTTATCTTCAGAACCGAGAATGATGCTTCAATGTGGATGTATTCACAAACTATCTCTCCTTTTTCACGTCACGCTCTTGTTCACTATATCAGGACCGGAAACGGCGATATTTATCAGACAAAACAGTTAAGATTTATGATAATCTCTGCTGATAATAATAAACAACTTGGAATGATAGATATTTATGATTTTGATATGTTCAACAGCAAGTGTGCAATCGGTGTTATTATTGATCCCGAATTTCAGAATAAGGGTTATGCCAACGATGCGCTGAATCTCCTTAAAGACTATTGTCTTCGGTATCTTTCGTTAAATATGATATATGCCTATGTGCCTGTAGATAATGTACCCAGTGTAAAACTGTTTAAGAAATGCGGTTTCCAGTCTTCAGCTCTTGTAAAGAGCTGGTTCAGATACAACGAAGATTATTTTGATATATACATAATGCAGTTATTTTCAAAGGATAATTAAATGATCAGGAGAGAAATTAAAATGTTTCTCTCCTGATTTTTTTATGGAGTTTCGTATAAATTCCAGAATATTCTTTTGACTGATTATAATAAAAAATGATTATCCTGATGATTAAATATTTCATCAGGATAATCATTTCTTTTTATAATAATAATATGATCTTATTAGTTAAGAGATGGATCAATAGGATAATTAATCCATTTATGATATGAATTATTTAGGCTAAGCAATGATTGTTTCCATAGATCTTTGCTTTTGTCAGCATCAAGGAGATCCAGTTTTGAAGTGTTTTTGCTTACTACCCACGATTTATCCTCTATTTCCTTATTAAGTTGCTGATAATCCCATCCGGCATAACCTACAAAGAATTTAATTATACCTTCTGTCTTATTCCCTGAACGGATATAACTTAAAAGAGTTTCAAAATCTCCGTCTATATACAGGTTTTCGCCTATTCTTATAGACCCCGGAATAATATTGCCAAGTTTATGTATATAAAATAACCTGTCATTACTTACAGGCCCTCCGCAGAAAATGGGAATTTCCTCTTTGGCATTGAGATTTTCAATCACCATATTTAAAGTAAGACTACTTTCTTTGTTTAATATCAACCCCATCCCTCCTATCTTTTCATATTCAATCATTAATATAACTGATCGACGGAAATGCTTTTCATGTAAAAAAGGATCTGAAATTAATAGACATCCTTTATGTGGAATAATATTATTACACAATACTTTAAATATGTCTGAATTGATAATCATTATTTTTTTGGTTTAGATTTATATCTAATTTAAAATAATATATTCAAAATTCAAACAAAAACACGAGTTTTTTATGGATAATAAGTACTTATACGATAAGGATTTAGACAATTTTAATTATATGATTTTTATTACTTATACTGAATTTATAATTTTTGTAATATTCTCAATACTTAAGAGAAAATCAGAATATGTATGAATGATATATTATATCGTAAAAAAAACAGCTTCAGAAAAATGAGTATTTCATATTTTCTGAAGCTGTTTTTTTATCTTATCTATTGAGAGAATTTAGGTGTATTCAGCAAAAATCCGATATTTAACCCTACATTAAAGCTGGCTTTAGGCGAACTGTAATAATTGACAAATGCTGATATCGTGGTAAACGGTAAACTGCATACCGCTGTTAATTCCGCAATATATCTTGGATCAAATTTGAATCTGCCGTAATCCGCCACATTGTTAATGCCGGGCTTTATAGGAATCAATGGTTGAAAAGCATATCCTTCAGCTCTTAAATGAAAGAGATCATTAATTTTATAAATAGGCTTCACACCTACTGCCAGATAATTGTTTGCCCTATAATATTCATTAAAAACTGTCTGACTATGAAGAGTCGGATTAAATGCAGAGGCTTGAATTATCGTTGCAGTATAATTAGAGAATTTTGGTTTTGATGAAAAGAATCCATCTACTGCCATTCCCAGTCTCAGACTCTCATTAAGTTTAAAATATTTATCAAATTTATAGTTTGCCTGAAACCATATCTTAGTAGACTGTTTATGTACCTGCTGAGGGGCATCGTTATCTCTGTTTTGTGAAGGGATATATTTGTCCTGTCCTCCAAAAACTCCCACTCTTAAAAGATGTCGGTAACCGTTAATAGGAAAGTCCTGTACAAGAATTCTGTTAATATCAAGTTCAGCCCCTGCATTCCACAACCAATATTCACTTCTATCAGCATTATAGCTTGAGAAATCAATCTGATTACTCTGATAATATTCATCTTTTATATAGGCTACTCCTCCCGTATAAACAATCTTTCCGGAATTTCCAATCCCGCTTCCCAGATTAAGTCTGACATATACTTCGTCTTCCTTTATAAAGCAAGGGGTTTCACTGGAAGAAAATAAACGGTCACTTTCATAAAATTTCTGATTCCAGTAGGCTACTCTGATACCAAGAGATTTAGGATTTTTTCTTGCAACTACCACTTCTGACCGGAAATCAATAGTATTGTATGCTCTACCAATCTGAGCACCCAGACCAACATCAAATGCCTGAACATTGATAAATCTATAGTCGACCCCCAGATATATTCGGTTGGCATTAGTAGAAGTAATCAAGCCCCCTAGTGATACTTCAAGATTGTTGTTCAACTTTAGTTCCATATTAAGAACATGTCCCGTAGAATCATCCTGGCTGACCCATGCCTTAATATCTTCCACTTTTGAATCTGAGAGAAGTCCGAAGTATGCTTTTTCGGCTTCTTCCATTGTTATAGCTTCATCTTTTTGTTTCTGGAATCTCTTTTCTACATATGTTTCCTGCGCTTTATTTATGCCGCTAAGTTTTATATCTTCAAACTCGATAACAGGATCAGTACTTTTATATACCTCACGGTTAATATTCACCTGTTCTTTTGTAACCTCTCTCGGGACACGGCTCTTTATATAATCAATATATTCCTGTGCTCCTTTATAACCGATGTCAAATATCTCATTAGCACGGTTCATTTCAAGTAGAGAAACATTATCAAGATCATATTTTATAGCAAGACCGTCGATTGAATCGATTTCATAATTTGTTTTCTGCATTACCATATTATCAATCTGGCCCATCAGATCACCTTCCTGAGGCTTTTCCGGGTTTTTCGAGACAACACTCCCTAAAATAAAGTCCGGTGCAAACTCATCTTTCATTACCTGTACCGGGAAATTATCATACATACCTCCGTCGTAAACAAGATTACCGTTAAGTTCTATAGGTTTAAAGACAAAAGGAAACGACATCGAAGCCCTTACCGCATCACCAAGATCTCCTGATCCTGAAATAACAGCTTTCTTATTATAAATATCGGAAGAAACCGTTCTGATTGGCACAAAAAGATTATCAAAGTCCCCGTTTATTCTAGCCGTTGCATGAGAAAAAAGCTTTATGAAAGCAAAATTCATTGGCTGCGGCTTTATAAGACTTTCCGGAAGAAATTTCGGTTTAGGCTTAAGATTCAGGGAGTCTTTCAAGGGTATCTTAACGCTGAAAAAAGATGGCGTAGGTTCTGACTGAAGAAAAGAGTTGACCATGTTATCATCGAATTTTCCGCTTTGCCACAACTTAAATTCATCAGAGAGTATAAGATCAACCATTTCCTGAGGGGTATATCCCATAGAATAGAGAGATGCAACAATTGCACCCATTGATGTTCCCGTAATATAATCTATAGGGATATTATTATCTTCAAGGGCCTGAATAAGTCCTATATGGGCAATACCTCTTGCTCCGCCACCGCTTAATACAAGTCCGACTCTCTGAGCATAAGAATTTGTAAAAAAGGAAAGGGCAAGTAATATGATAAATACACGTCGTGTTAAAAATTTAAGCATAATTCTTAGGTAAAAAAATATATAGTTCTGTCCTGCAAAACTATATATTGTAATAATGAAAATTATTTAATTAAATTTATTTATCCCACATTGACTTCACAGGAAGAAACATTTGCCGGATTTCTATCATTATTCAGTAAAAGTATCGACAATTACCGAGTTAAATTTCTTAGAATCAAGCGAAGAAACTGACTTTACGGCATCTTTTGTAATAAATCCGCTATATCTACCAGAAGTAGCTCTTGTCACCTCTTCTTCTTCACCATTGAATTTCTGAACAATAAGATTAATCATAATATCATCTGTTGTTCCTAATTCTCCCCAATATAAACCATAATTTGATGTATCAAACTCATCAATTACATAATCAGGACTAATACCATTAGAATAATTGCTTTCATCATTCATATTCGATACTTTTCCGACAATAGGCTGGATTTCCCACAGAAGTTCGTCGTTTGCGAAATTATTAGAAGCAAGGTTTTTACCTTCTGATCTTGTTCCGACAACTTTTACATCAATGCCCGAAAAAGGTTTCAGTCCGTTTATAAGAGCTTCACTTGCAGAGGCCGTAAATTCTGTTATAATAAAGTAAACTTCATCAATATTCAGATTTCCTATTTCATTATCAGTAATATAATAAAATGAATCCTGATAAGGAGATTTAGGATTACGTATAACTTTAGAGAATACATTTCCAACATGCTCTTTATGTGAAATAAGAGACGCAAAGTGCTGTGCACAATAAAGATATCCTCCAGGATTATATCTCAGGTCAACAATAAGTTTTGAAACATTCTGGCTTTTAAATCCGGAAAAGATCTGAGTAAGATGATTATCATATTCGCTGTTTTCGAAGTTATCCGGACCTGTTGTGAAATGATTATAAGCTACATATCCCATGTTACATGTCGGTAATTCAAAAATAGTATCCTTCAATATAGGATTGTCGTACATCTGTATCGACGGTTGAAGATTTACCGTAAATGTTGCAGGCTGATAATAGCCTTCAGAATCAACTGTCAGATTGCCATAGTCAAATACCTGAAGAGTTTTATTACTACCTGAATATATTTTCTCTACATCAGCAACAGTATTAAGATAATTACCATCAATCGTATATATCCAGTGTCCACGTTTAACACCGGATTTTTCAGCAGGAGATCCCGGAAGAACATACATAACTCTTAACTCATATCTCTGAAATTCATTTTGTGAATTAATAATTCTATAAGCTATAAATTCAATACCATAGGTATCTTCTTTTGTATGCATGGCTTTTGTTGTATTGTTATTCTGTATATAAGAATAATAATAAGTGTAACCGGAAGAAGATGTCTTCTTTTCATTATCTGAAATCAATGTTTCAAAGAATAATTCAGGTTCCTGATTTATTCGGTATTCGGAAAGTTTCTTTAATTCATCAAGCCACAAATAATGAGCGTTCATTACACCATGTACCCAGGTATTTACACGTGCATTTGTTGTTACGACATCAAGCGGATCTTCATCTCCTAATGTATTTGTATTATCGCAAGCATTCAGAAATAATGCTGATAATAAAAGAAGAAACCATATCTTCTTTTTTCCTGCAGATTTATCCATTTTTGTATTTTATTACATATTTATGCTCAAAGATAAAAAATTAGAGCCACTATGATATAAAATCTTAAAAAAGATAACATCCTGATATTAAAATTATTCTGAATCTATAATAGTTTACTTGCAATTTCAGACAATTGGCTTCTTTCGCCTTTTACAAGATTTACATGTGCAAAAATCGGTTGATTTCTCATTTTATCAATCATATATGCAAGTCCGTTTGATTCGGAATCAAGATAAGGAGAGTCAATTTGCTGAATATCTCCGGTAAAAACCATTTTTGTACCTTCTCCCGCTCTCGTTATGATTGTTTTAATTTCATGAGGTGTAAGGTTTTGAGCCTCGTCAATAATACAGAATGTTTCTGAAAAACTTCTTCCCCTGATATATGCCAGAGCTCCTATTGAAAGACGTCCTTCCTCCTGAAGAGTTTCGATTTTCTTGTTCCATTCCGCAGATGAATTATATTTTATCACAGATAGATTATCAAATAATGGCTGCATATAAGGTTCTATCTTTTCTTTTTCAGTTCCAGGCAGAAAACCTATCTCTTTGTTTGATAAAGAGACTATCGGACGCATAAGTAATATATGTTTATATCGGTTAATCTGACTAAGAGCAGCGGCTAAAGCTAAAAGAGTTTTTCCCGTTCCTGCTGTACCTGTAAGTGCAACAAGTTTTATTTCCGGGTCATTAAGTACTTCAAAGGCATAAGCCTGTTCTGCGTTTCTGGGTTTTATTCCTGAAGCTTCTAACTTTACAATCTTTGTAATCTTATTGATAAACGGATTATATCTAACAAGAATTGAACTGCTGTCATCTTTAAGATTGAAACATTCATTAGCAAAAGGAGGTTTTTCAAGTTCTAATTCTTCAGTAGTATATTCGGCATTCTGACTATACATACTGTCAATTATTGAAGAATCGGATATATATCGGTCTTTTTGAATTTCAGAATAAAGTTCAGCACTTTCAACTTTGTCAGAATAATAATCTTCAGCGTCAATGCCAAGTGACCTTGCTTTCATCCTGAGATTAATATCCTTTGTTACAAGAATAACTTTTTGCTTTGGATGAGACTGAATAAGATCCATCGTTGCAGAAAGGATTTTATTATCTGCGATCTTTTCTGAAAAGTTGTCTGTTACATCTTTATTGTTATTTGAACTCATCAGTATATAAAGTTTTCCTCTTCCGGGTCCTAATGATATCCCTTTTGAAAAAATACTTTTGTTTGTGATCTTGTCCAGTTCACGTATAAACTCCCGGGCATTGAAATTTATCTGCTCATTACCTTTCTTAAACTTATCGAGTTCCTCAAGGACGACAATAGGAATATAAATATTATTATCCTGAAAATTATCAATACAATTTGCGTCATGCAAAATCACATTAGTGTCAAGAACAAAGTTTTTCATAATATTTATCACTTTGGTTTATAAATAGATATACGTGTTACTTAAAGTAACGAATCAATATAAGATTCTGATAAAACATCTCATTTTCCTTCTTTTCCCTTGCCGGATTATCTCCTGAAATCCGGGGAAATAATGTTTTTTTCAGATAATTTCGGCCATGTTATATATGAATAACAAAATTGAGAATAATAAAATCACGGAAATTGCAATTTTATTGCGTTTTATTTTAATATTTCTGATATTCCAGGTTCCATATTTTAGCCTGTAAATTATAAATATAATCTATTTAATATAGATATTTGCATAAAATTTGAATAACGTAATGATGACATTTGAAGAAACAACTCAGTTTCTGTATAAACAGTTACCCGTCTTTCAGCATAAAGGAAAGACTGCTTATAAGCCAGGCCTCGGAAATACAATAGCTCTAGATGAGTATTTCGGATTTCCTCATAAAAGCTATAAAACCATTCACATAGGTGGAACTAACGGAAAAGGATCCACATCACATTCTCTTGCTGCAATTCTACAAAAAGCAGGATATAAGGTAGGTCTGTATACCTCTCCGCACCTTGTAGATTTCAGAGAAAGGATAAGAGTAAACGGAGAAATGATTTCGAAACAATATGTTATAGATTTCGTTGAAAATAATTTCAAAGATATAGAACATATACATCCTTCTTTTTTCGAACTGACTATGATGATGGCATTCTGTTATTTCAGAGAAATGAATGTTGATTATGCAATAATCGAAGTTGGTCTTGGAGGACGCCTTGACAGTACAAATGTGATTGATCCTGTTTTATCTGTAATAACGAATATCAGTTTCGATCATGTTCAGTTTCTCGGAGATACGCTTGAAAAAATAGCAATCGAAAAAGCAGGAATTATCAAACCGGAAGTTCCTGTTATTATTGGAGAAACAACTAATGAAAATATCAGAGAAATATTTATTTCGAAGGCAAAAGAATGTAATTCCGAGATAACTTTTGCAGAAGAACTATTCCGCGATATTACACAAGGGTATTCGCACGGCAAGACAACTTATTTCAGCAATGAAACAGGAGAACTGGAATCCGAGCTCGGGGGTGAATATCATATAAATAATATACGAACGATTCTTTCTTCAGTTAAGAAGTTAAGAGAAGGAGGAATCATTATAACTGATGAAGCTTTGAAAGAAGGTCTTTCAGAAGTGTGTACTCTTACTGGTCTGAGGGGACGTTGGGAAAAGCTTTCAGAATGTCCGCTTACATATTGTGACACCGGTCATAATATCGGAGGTTTTACTTATCTGAGCAAGAAACTGAAAAGTCTGAAATGTGATACACTCAGAATAGTAATAGGTATGGTTAATGATAAGGATATATCTGAAGTTCTTTCATTACTTCCTAAAGAAGCTACTTATTATTTTACTCAGGCAAATATAGAAAGAGCACTTCCTGCATCAGACCTTAAGAATAAAGCCGAAAAATACGGACTTTCAGGAAAAGACTTCTTCAATGTTCCTGATGCTTATAATACTGCGCTTAAAGAAAGTAGCGAAAATGATTTTATTTTTATCGGAGGCAGTAATTTTACAGTAGGAGATCTTTTATTATATCTCGAAAACTCTAAAAATAAATAACACATTTATATATAGATACTTATAACAAAAATGAGCAGTAACGGTTTAAACCATTACTGCTCTTTTTTTATTAATTTATCAGTTAAATATCTTCACACCGACAAAGAAAGTACGTGGCTGGGCAGGCCCGTAAAAGTATTTGGAATCTCTGTTTTCTCCCTGATCGTAATCTTTCTGACGCGAGTCAAGAATATTCTGTACACCTCCGTTTAACTGAAGATTAAGCTTTCTTGTCAGCTTAAAATCGTATGCCAGTTTAAGGTTCAGGTCATAGAAATTTTCAGTTTTCTTAATTTCATCTTTGTCTATATTACTCCCTGCAAAGTGAGGAACAAGCATCGATCCGGTATAAACACCGTTAGCAACAAACTGAAGCCTTTTGGTAGGATTTAATGTAAAGGTACAGTAACCGTATGTATCCGGGCTTCTTAACATCTTTGTAACAAGATCAGCATCTTCATCTAACGACCACTTCTCGGGTTCACGATATTTACTTCTCTGCACTGTCATCCCTATCTGTAATTGCATAAGATTAGCATATGCAGCTTTTGCATCAAAATTTATACCGTACACCTTAGCTCCCTTACCGTTTCTTCTTTCAAGATACTGAACTCCTTCAATATCATTATCTATCTCTTCAAGGACGAATACATCATTTAGCTGAGTATAGAAAACTTCAGTTAAAAGATTAAACTGCCATTTTTCAATATCCTTATAAAGATCAATCGAACCGCTGTAACTGTATGATCTTTCCTCTTTAAGGTTATCTGCAAGAATTATTCTCTGTTTCTCACCTCCTACTGCTGCAACATGTAGATCTTCATCATATGCCTGTGGAGCCCTGAAACCGGAAGAGAATGTCAGACGGCCCTGTATATAATCACTTGGTTTATAAAGCAGGTTTACACGCGGACTTACAATAAGATTATCAATAAGATTATGTTTGTCCATTCTTACACCCGCAAGAAAGCTCAGGTAATCACCGGTCCATTCACTCTGAAGAAATCCTCCTCCGATATGAACATCCTGTTTTAAGTCATGAAGCTCTTCATCTTCTTCAGAAAATACCTGTTTGTCATGTAAGGCATTAGTCTGATATTCGATTCCATATGTCAGTGTAGCCGGTGAAAAGATCAGGTTACTGATACTGTTTACTCCTACCGCACCTGTAACGAAGGTAAGATCGGATGTTTTACCATATGCATTAGGATCTTTTCCCGTTCCATAATAACTTTCCCTTGCTATATGCTGTCCGGAAGCATATAATGAGATTTTATGTTTATCTCCTCCGTAATACTGATCATAAGTCAGACCTCCTCCGTTTATACTATGCTCTGTCTGTTCACATATATCTGCTTCATGAGGTGGCAGATCAAGATTATTACCACCTCTTCTGAATTCCTGAGTAGTATGATATTCAAGTGTTATCTTCCCTCTTTCCGAAGGACGGAAGAAGCTTCTGAAACCGAAATTACGTGCATTAAGTTTTCCTATTTCTGTATATCCGTCTCTGTCTATATCAAGTCCCTGACGATCACGAAAAGCCTGATATGCCGCTATTCCGTATTTGCTGTTCTCATCTATAAGCGATACGTTGGCTGCAATATTTGTCTGCCAGCTTCTTCCAAGGCTGTTGCTTACAGTGCTGTTTATCTGAAATGAATTGTCAGAAGGGTCCTTTGTTATTACGTTTATTGTCCCGCCAATCGCATTTGAACCGAAAAGAGCACTACCGCCTCCTCTTACTACTTCTATTCTCTCAATCATATTAGTCGGAATCTGTTCAAGTCCGTAAACACCGCTTAACGCACTTAACACAGGTCTGGAATTAATAAGGATCTGTGAATAAGGTCCGTCAAGACCATTTATTCTTACCTGTGGGAATCCACAATTCTGACAGTTATTCTCTACCCTCAGACCAGACTGATAATTAAGCCCCTGGGCCAGATCGACACTGTTGACTGTCTCAAGGCTTTTTCCGCTGAGAACATTTACAACGACAGGAGCAAGACGACGGTTTGTCTCGTTTCTGTTTGCCGAAACTACAACTTCATCTTTTGAGAAAACCTGTTCTTCAAGCTCGAAATTAATATTTCTGCTTTCATTCTTTATATCTACAACATTCTGAGAAGGAACGTAACCTATACCCTGAACTTTGAGTTCATATCGTCCCTGACATAAAGCTGAAAATGAAAACTCCCCGTTTTCATCTGTCTGGGTACCGGAATTATGAGAATGACTTCCGTCAATATCTTTTATGATAACAGTCATAAACGGTAACGGATCACCGTTGCTTTTATCAATAACTTTTCCTTTAATCATTAATGGAGCTGCTGCAGTGTTTTCGGCAACAGATGTTTCCGCATTGTTACAATATGAGTCAGCCATAGGGATCAGTGCAAGTCCCAATGCTAAAATTGTCTTATTATTCATATATTCTTAAAATAAAGTGATATGGAACATAATGATTAACTCTCTTACTCATTATGTTCATTGTTATATATAAGCTTAAGGAATACATGTATTAAATTCAGATAATTCCATATAAGATTTTCTGAACATATAACTGTAATCTTTTAAACTTAAAGAGAAAAAAGGTCAGATTAAAAAACAAAGGGATAAGGATATATGAAATAACATCACAGCCATTATATCTGTGATAATGAATCAATATCAGAGTCAGTAAGCTATATTATATATTCACAATAAAATTCTAAAAAGGCAATTTCCCTGTTGTGTTTCTATCTGTTATTTATATGAATAATGTGGGCGGGGCTCTTAACTGAGTGTTTGAATTATGGAAACAGGATAAGATCATTGACGATCTTTTTCCATATATATCTTTTATCTCTAAAACTTCAGAAAGATCAATATTTAAATCGCTGTACAGAATGTAAGGATTTGTTGTTAATGAATTAATAAGAGATATCTCTGAAGTATCATGAGTATGATTATTTCCGGAATCGGAAAACGGATGAGAATGAAGAATTGAAGTGCCGTTAATATTATGAACATGAGCAAAAGAAACAATTGAAATATGGTAGCAGGCAAAAAGCATAACCATAAAAATTGCAATAATATTTCTTTTATTTTCTTTCATTATATATTAAAGACATGATGTTCTTAAAACTGGTTACAAAGATAAAAAAACTTTTACCTGAAATCAGAACAAATATCAGGGGTATATAAATAAAAAAGCGTAAATATCAGATATCTACGCTTTATATATTATTTATTTGGATTATAGTTCCGATGAATAAACCGCCTTAGGCAGATTACGGCAGTTATACTGACAAGCCATGATCTGTCCGTAAGCTCCGGCACTTCTGAATGCCAGAAGGTCACCTCTTTTTGTTTCTGATAGTTTCTCATCTTTACCGAAACAATCTGAAGATTCACAGATAGGACCTACCACATCATATGTTTCGATCAGATCTCCTCTGTTGCTTATATTTTCCACATTATGATGAGCTTCATATAAAGCAGGACGTATAAGGTCTGTCATACCGGCATCAACAATCGCGAATTTCTTTACAGATCCTTCTTTTACGTAAAGCACTTTGGAGATCAGTGAGCCACACTGACACACTACAGATCTTCCTAATTCGAAGTGAAGCTCCTGCCCTTTTTTAAGTTTAAGATATTTATCGAAGGTTTCAAAGTAAGACTTGAAGTCAGGAATTGGATTTCTGTCAGGATGAGAATAATCTATACCAAGACCGCCACCGACATTGATAACTTTAAGTTCTACGCCTTTTTTATCAAGCATATCCTGAAGTTCATTAATTCTTTCAGAAAGAGCCTGGAAAGGATGAAATTCCGTAATCTGAGAACCGATATGGAAATGTAATCCTATAAGCTTTACATTTTTAAGAGAAAGAGCTCTGTCAATCACATCTTCAAGATGCTCAAGATTTATTCCGAATTTATTCTCATTAAGTCCTGTAGTTATATAATGGTGAGTATGAGCATCTACATTAGGATTAACACGGAATGCTATCTGTGCTACTTTATTTTTTGCTTCAGCAAGCTCATTGATAACATCAAGCTCCGGAACTGATTCAACATTAAAACAAAATATATCAGCGTCAAGAGCCAGATTAATTTCCCAGTCAGCCTTACCCACTCCGGCAAATACAATTTTATCTGATTCGAATCCTGCGTTGATACATGCTTCAACTTCGCCGCCGCTTACACAGTCGCAGCCAAGACCGCTTTTTCTGATTTGTTCAAGAATTTTATCATTAGCATTTGCTTTTACTGCATAATGAACATGATAGCCATCATATTTACCGGCTTCTTTATTAATTGTATCCAGAGTCTCCTGAAGAAGAGTCTGATCGTAATAATAAAACGGAGTTCGAATATTTTTAAATTTATCTACAGGAAAATTCATTTCTATCAGATTTTATTGTTGTATTATTTATTATAAAAAAACGCAAAGATAATACAGGACTATCTTCGCGTTCATATCTCAATATCGTTTCAATTAACTATTAAAAACATTATCGCTAAGAGCCTGAAGAGCTTTTTTCTTGTCTTCTGCCTTTACAAGTAATGAAATATTATAATTACTTCCGCCATAAGAAATCATTCTTACAGGAATGTTCTTAAGAGCATCGATAACACTTGCTTCAAAACCTAGATTCTGCCAGTCAAGGTCACCTACCACGCAGATAATAACCATCTCATCATCTACCGTTACAGTTCCGAATTTCTTAAGTTCGTCAAGAATTTCCGGAAGATGACGTTTGTTGTCTATCGTAAGTGATACGCCTACTTCAGATGTTGTAACCATATCTACAGGAGTCTGGTAGCTTTCAAATATTTCGAATACTTTTCTCATGAACCCATAAGCCATAAGCATTCTTCCTGATTTGATTTTTATAGAAGTGATTCCGTCTTTAGCAGCTACGGCTTTAATCTTCTTCATCTCAGTTTCGTTTGAAATCAAAGTACCCGGTGCAGATGGCTCCATAGTATTAAGAAGACGAACAGGAATATTTGCAAGTTTTGCAGGAGTTATACATGTCGGATGAAGGATTTTAGCTCCGAAATAAGCAAGTTCCGCTGCTTCCTCAAAATGCAGCTGTCTTACCGGTGTCGTTCCTTCTACGAATCTTGGATCATTATTGTGCATACCGTCGATATCTGTCCAGATCTGAATCTCATCAGCCTGGATAGCAGCACCGATAAGTGATGCAGAATAATCGCTTCCCCCTCTCTGCAGGTTATCAATCTCACCATACGAATTACGGCAGATATATCCCTGAGTGATGTATATTTCCTGATCAGGATCCTGCTCAAGAAGCGCAGTTAATTTTTCTCTTATATATGTACCGTCAGGTTCTCCGTTTTTGTCTGTGCGTGAATATTCAAGAGCAGGAATAAGAGCCGATTTAACGCCTCTTTCTAGCAGATAAAGATTAAACATTGCAGTAGACATCAACTCACCCTGAGCAAGAACTACTTTTTCTTCAAATAAAGTAAACAGGTCTTTTGTAAATGAGCGGATATAATCAAAATTTGCTTTGATAATTTTTTTGGCCTCATCCTTATATTCCTGAGTTGAATAAAGATCTTCAATCGTTGCGAAGTATTTCTTCTCAAGATTATTTATCACTTCATTAGCTCCGACAGAGTTCTTTTTATAAAGATAATCAGAAATCTCAACAAGAGTATTTGTTGTTCCTGACATTGCTGATAATACTACAATTTTCTTTTCGCCGTCAAGAATAATATCTGCGACCTCTTTAATTCTCTGTGCTGAACCAACAGATGTTCCACCAAACTTTAAAACTTTCATTTTCCGTTCTTTCTTAAATGGTTAAATTTTACATTAATTTTAAGTTTGGACGTCATTAGGGAGACCTTCCTCATCCACATGATTCTACCTCGGCTTTCAATGCTGTCTGATAAAATCAATTTTACTATTTGCAATGCAAAATTAATATTTTATACCACTTTAACTTCATATTATTAAAGAAAAAACTCATTTTATTACAGTTTAAATAATAATTATAACATATAGAATCATTTTTAATTTATAATTCCTGCATATTTTTTCATTTGATCTCTGATTATGATATTATGGTGCTTTTAATATATTTCTTAAAATTATAAAGCTGATTTCCTCAAAATAAAAACGAGCTTCCGGAATATAAATATTATTTATTCCGGAAGCTCGCTCTCTTAACCTGTAAGAACTGCATCTGATCTGACACAGATGTATACTGAAGATATTTCTTATTACTGATTCTTAGGTTTTGTTTCACCCACCAGATCATTTATCACAATCTCCGTATCAATTTCAGAGAATCCGAAATCTTCGTCTACAAGTATGAAATCTGAATCTTCATCTTCTACTGCACTTATGAGTGGTTCTGAAACTTCCTTTTCAATGCCATTCTCTATAGTATCTGTATCTTCTAATATATCATTAATGTTATTTTCTGAGGTTTCTGTAATTTCAGGAGAAGAATTATTAATTCCATTTTCTTCCGGCAAATCTGTATCCGGTTCTGCAATGGCCTCTGTCGGAGATTTTTCCTCCGGAACTTCTTCTTTTGGCATATCATTGATTATATCTTCCGAAAGCGACTCTGAAACTGAAATCTTAGTATTTCTCGATGCATAAAGATCATTTAAAGTCAATCCTTCATTTACCGGATTACCATTTCCGAAATTAGGCTCATTTATAAAGTTTTCTTTTTCATCTGAAACGGTATCATTAATTTCATTTTTGTCTGATTCTTCTGACACTGTTTCTGTTTCATTAGAATGAACGTTATTCATCTCGTCTATCAAAACAACTGCGGAATCAATCTCTTCTTTTGACTTCTGAGCAGTTAATCCTTCCGTAATATTACCTGAATCCGTTTCATTTTCTGCATTAAGCTCTATAAGGTCATTACCTTCGATGCATAAGACACGTCCCGGATATTCTTTAGTTAGCGCATGATTATGTGTTGCCATAATAACGGTAGTACCGGAATTACAGATATCTCTTAATATATTGACAATATTCACTCCGGTCTCAGGGTCAAGATTTCCTGTCGGCTCGTCTGCAAGAATAATAGCAGGATTATTTAAGAGAG
>CAMTON010000017.1 GCA_947074105.1 uncultured Bacteroidales bacterium | reverse complement strand
CTCTTCCATTCCCAGCTCATCAAGCATAGATGAGATGCGATATTTTTCTTCGGTGGTGAAGACCACTCCGGGGGCCTGTTCGCCATCCCGGAGTGTTGTATCTATAATATGTAGTTTTCTTTCTTTCATTCTGATATAAGATATTTTTCACATGCCTCGTTCTCTTCCAGAGAATCAAGAATTTCATCAATCACATCCTCAGTCTCCACCTCTCCATACCAGAAGTTGTTCGGCTGAACTACCATTATCGGTCCCTGAGAACAGACATTAAGACATCCCGTTGTCGATATCGTTACATCAAGTCCGCGGTCCGCGCACTCTTCCATTACATACTGAAGCAATGTAGGCGCTCCTTTTTTATTACATGCTCCCTGAGCCTCGCCTGAAAGACGAAAAGAATTACAAACTAGAATATGATAAGTCGGCTTTTTCATAATCGTTTAATTTATTAGTGGTTAATACTGTTTATCCGCATCCCTGAGCATTACCGCTACAGCCTGAACCGCATCTGAAAGCATCAGGTTTGGCAATACTTTTTATTGGTTTGTTTTCATAGATACCGGTAAGTCCCTCATCTATCATTCCTGTCATAACGACAACCTTCGTTCCGCAGCTGGTAATAATATTTTTCGGACTCTCACCTGCACCGCTTACCAGTAAGGCTCTGCAGTCACTCAGAAGCTGAGCTACGGCAAGCCATCGTTTATCTCCGGTCCCGGGTTTCGGCATCTCTCTCATTTCATGATACTGATATCCTTTAGGCGATTTTTTATAAATATAAACATGCATAGCCTCACCCAGATGAAGATTTACAAGGTGACCTTCATTAGTGGCTACAGCGACATAAGGACGGTCGCTGACATCTCCGGGAAGTGAATTGGCTACTGACTGAAGGATCTCAAATGTCTCGGAAAGATCCTCTCCGAGCATTCCGGCTGCATCGGCCCTGCATCGCGCACAATGCGACATCATAGGAAGAAACTCCTTTGCAAGTCCGCGTACTCTGAAAAGGGTCACCGAATCAGGTTTCTCGACTGTCTCAAACGGAGTATCTGCTGTTGGTAAAAGCGGTATGCAGTTCATTATGTCAGCACCAAGTTCTTTACAGACCTTTGCTACTTCAGGAATATGATGATCATTTATTCCCGGGATAACTATTGAATTTATTTTAACCACAATTCCGTATTCTTTCAGTATAGGAATACATTTAAGCTGTCGGTTAAGCAGAAGAAGAGCTCCTGCCACTCCGCGATATACCTTTTTCTCAAATCTTATCCAACGGTAAATCTGAGCCGAAACTTCGGGATCAACGGCATTTATGGTTATCGTAACATGAGTCACTCCAAGTGAAGCAAGTTCCGGTATATATGGTTCCAGTCCCAGTCCGTTTGTGGAAAGACAGAATATCTTATCGGGAAATTCATTTTTTACCCTGCGCAGCGTTTCCATAGTTTCTTCCGGATTGGCAAACGGATCGCCCGGTCCCGCTATACCTATGGTAGATATATTGTCGATTACTTTTTCCAGTTCTTTCAGATATGTCACCGCAAGCGAAGGATCCAGTACACCGGATGTCACACCGGGACGGCTTTCGTTTACGCAGTCATATTTTCTGTTGCAGTAATTGCATTGAATATTGCATTTTGGGGCTACAGGCAAATGTACTCTCGCGTATTTTCCTTTTGACTCCTCGTTAAAACACGGATGTTTTGCAATCTCTTCCTGTGTAATGATCTTTGCCATAATAATTTCTTTTCTGTTTATTACATATACTTATAGCCAACTGGTGAATGCTCCTGTTTATATTCAAGCAAAGCATTAACTATTCTGTCAAACAACTCCTGAGTCCCTTCGTAACAAAGATGTTTTATTCGCGGCCCTCCTACTCTGTCATGAACGGGAAAACCGACTCTTACAAGAGGAACTCCGAGTTCGCGCGCTATATAATATCCCTTGCTGTTGCCGATAAGAATATCAGGCCGGATTTCCTGAGCCATCTCTCTCATACTTTCAAAATCGGCACCTGCCATAATCATGGTTTTTTCCGGATCTATAAGCGATCTTGAGATGAGTTCTTTTTTCAGAATTCCGCTTTCTCCTCCGGATGCGATTATCGCAGGTGTAATGCCGATTTCAGCAAGGAATGAACATAATGCAATAACCAGATCTTCTTCCCCATACACCATTGCTTTTTTTCCGAAGACATATTTATGAGAATCAATATAGGCATCTACAAGACGGCCACGCTGCAGAATATATTTCTCAGGCATCTTAGTTCCTGTAAGTGACTCCATTGTCATCATAAATCTGTCGGTAGCCTCTATCCCTACCGGCATAATCATATTGTGATTTTCTATAAAAAAATTGTTCTGAAGCCATTCTCCGGCAGACACACAACCGTTTTTATTCAGTATACGCCCTACCAGCGAACCTTTATTAAGCACTGTGCCGAATTCTATTGTGCCGGCAGCTTTTCCCATTGCGCGTATCTCTTCAATAGGAGTTCCTCCTTCAGGAATAAGATGATAATCTTTCCAGCACGGATTATCAAGAGATTCGGAATAATCGGGAAACAATGTATATTTCACACCGAAATCTTTCATCATTTCTTTAAGACCTCTTATATCCGCAGGCGAAATGAAGCCTGAAAACAGATTTATCCTCATTTCCTTTTCTCCTTCTTCGGCAAGCGACTTTACCGCACCCAGCACAGCTTCATGAAACCCGTCCATATGAGTTCCCTGATAGCTTGGAGTCGCAGCATGTACGAAAAGCGGAAGATCAGTGTCGTCCTGATTTTTATCTTTATATTCGGCTATCAATGCCGGAATATCCTCACCTATTGTTTCAGACAGGCATGTTGAAGCTATTCCCATAACCTTTGGGGAATACTGCTTTCTTATATTATCGATGCTCTGTACGAAATTTCGGTTTCCTCCGTATATCGTGCTTTCTTCGCTGAAGTTTGAAGAAGCAATATCCATCGGTTCCTTATAATGGCTGATCATATATCGCCGTATATAAGTAGCACACCCCTGAGACCCGTGAATCATAGGGATGCATCCTTCTATCCCTTTAAACACCAGTGAGGCACCAAGCGGAGCACATAGTTTACAGGCGTTACGGGAAGATACATATGTAGGTTTCTTTATTGTAGAGGTTTGCATACTTTACTTTTTTATTTTATTCTCATCATTTATATAGTAATAAACAGTAATTATGCCAAACACCACACCGAAGTCACCCCCAAACTCTAAAACACTGATTAACTGAAATTTAAATCATCAAATTTCATATTAACGACATTATTTAGTCTAACTTTTAAGTCACATAAAACACAAAAACCTACATAAATGTAGGTTTTGTATTATTTGAGTAATAAAATATCATTTCACGAACTTCCACACCGGGCTCATACATGTGGCATATACCTCTTTTGCAAAGTTGAGCATGCCGTCATATCCTGCCAGCGGCTCTTTTCTTTCATGGTTATGATCGCAGAATCCCAGACCGATCTTATATGCTATAGGTCTTTCCTTAACACCTCCTATAAAAAGATCTGCTTTGGTTTCCTTTACAAAGGCAGAAAGTTCTACAGGATTGGAGTCGTCGACAATAATGGTATCATCGTCGCATAATTCCTGAATCATTTTATAATCATCCTTATCTCCTGTCTGTGAGCCGATGACTACGGTTTTCATGCCTATGAGACGCAGTGCCTTGACAAGAGATATAGCTTTGAATGCCCCGCCGACATATATGGCAGCTCTTTTTCCCGAAAGAGCTTCCTTATAAGGGACAAGAGCAGGAATAAGGCGTCCTATCTCCTCTCTTACAAGTTTTCGTGCGGCATCCATAAGTTCTTCACTTTTGAAAAACTTTGCCACATCGTAAAGAGCATCACTCATATCCTCGATGCCGAAATAAGAAACACGAAGAAAGGGAACATCATATTTTTCTTTCATCATCTTTGCCAGATGAATCATAGAACCTGAACACTGCACGACATTAAGCGAAGCATTGTGAGCATTACGGATGTCATCTACCCTTCCGTCTCCGGTTATTGAGGCATTTACATGAATACCCATTTTCTTATAATATTCGAGAAGTATCCATAATTCTCCTGCAAGATTGAAATCTCCGAGTATGTTGATCGAATATTTCGGAGTCGGTTTGTCAAGTGTTCCGACAAGTTTGAAAATCGCTTCACACGCAATCTTATAGCCGTCTTTCTTAGAACCCTGAAAACCCGGAGCCTGAACGGGAATGACTGGAATGCCTTTTTCCTGTTCCATCTGTGCACATACGGATTCCACGTCATCACCGATTACGCCGACAATACAGGTGCTGTAGACGAATGCTGCTTTAGGTTTATGACGGTCGATAAGTTCATCAAGAGACTGACGAAGCTTTTCGGCACCACCGAATACAACATCTTTTTCACGCAGATCGGTTGAAAAACTCAGTCTGTGCAGCTCAGGACCAGAAGACAGCGACCCTCTTATATCCCATGTATATGAAGCACAGCCGATAGGTCCGTGTATTATATGAAGAGCATCCGCTACCGGATAAAGAACAACCCTTGATCCGCAGAACACACATGCTCTCTGACTTACAGAACCGGCTAAACTCACCTTACCGCAATCTATATCTTTCACAGTGCCGCCTACACGGGCAATCTGTTTTTTTCTTTCTTCCAGAATATAGCTCATAATTATTCTTTTTTATCCGTGTATTATCTGCTTTTTGTCTTTTTCGTGCAACCGTACAGTTGCGATATTGTCATCGTACAGTGGTAATATAGCAACCGTACAGTGGTAATATGAAAACTGTACGCCTTTTTATAAACAGAATCCGAAAAAACTCAAATCATTACTTTATTTACTTTAAACGGGTTGTGATTTGTGCAATAATGACGGTTTATAAATGCAGTTTAGGGGTACTCTTCCCCTAAGGAAAAAATACCCTTCAACAAGATTAAAAGGACTCATATTACATTTGGAATTCTACTTTTTCTTCAGGGCATGTTCTGTCCTGATAATCCATAAGTGCATCCAGAATCTGAATTGCAAGATTGGTAGCTCCCACATAACATGTCTTAGGAAAGAAGTTATGTCCGGCTCTGTCGGCGATAGGGAAACCGAATCTTATGAACGGTATATTTTCATCTCTGGCAATATATTTACCGTAAGTATTACCGATAAGAAGATCAACACTTTCCTGTTTGATCCACTGGTGCAGCTGAAACATATCGGCATTGGCTCCGCTTTTGAATTTAGCTCCCGGAACGTCTTTAAGAAGTTCGTACATTCTTTCGTCAAATGGTTTTCCGGGTGTACCTGTTATGATATAAACAGGTTTCATGTCAAGAGAAATCAGAAATTCCGTAAGAGGAATAAGTGTATCGGGATCTCCCCACAATGCTACTCTTTTGCCATAGAAATATTTCTGATTATCTGATATAAGGTCAAGCAGTCGGGCTCTTTCTTCAGTAATTGATTCCGGTACTGGAACATTGGCATGACGGCTTAGCGACATGATAAAACGATCGGTAGCTTTCAGACCGATAGGAATATCCAGCACTTTGAAACGGACTTTACATTTATTCTCAAGTTTTACGCATGCGTCCATAGTGCTGTATTCTCCCAGACCAAGAGTAAACTTACTGTCACCGGTAGCAATCATATCAGCCTGTGTCGTTCCTCCTTTAGGATACATTTCATACTTTCCGGTAAGTCCTGTATCAAGCACGTCTGTCATATCAGGAAACATTATGATGCGTGCTTCCATTTCTTTGGCTACGCGTTTTATTTCGCGCATATCAGAAGGTTCCATCCATCCGGCAGCGATATTTATCACATTCTTTTTCTTTGTCGTTGACGTAGAGAAGAATTTTATAAACGCCGCAAGCTGACTTGAATACCCTGTTATATGACTTCCGACATAAGAAGGAGTGTTACAGTAGATCACTTTTTTGCCTTCAGGAATCTTGCCATCATCAGAAGCCTTTGAAACGATCTGTGTAAGGTCATCTCCGATTGTTTCCGACAGACATGTAGTATGCACGGCAACGACATCAGGATTGTAAACAGTGAATATTGTATCGATGGCCTGAACAAGATTGGCAGAGCCTCCGAAAACTGAAGAACCTTCAGAGAATGAAGATGTTGATGCAACGACAGGTTCTTTAAAATGGCGCGTCAGAGCACTTCTGTGGTAGGCACAGCATCCCTGAGACCCGTGACTATGAGGCAGACAGCCGTGAAGACCGAAAGCAGCATACATAGCTCCTATAGGCTGGCAGGTTTTTGCCGGATTTATTGTGAGTGATTTTCTCTCAATCTCTTTAGATGTAGTATGTTTTAACAGCATATTTCTTCATATTTATTATTATACATCATAATAGGCATAGTTGGCTTCGACAACTTTTTCCTTTTCCCACGGAGCTTTTATCTCTTTCCAGATAGTGCAGCATGCGATCTGCTCTATATCCCGGTAGAAGTTTATAGCACCTTCGAATGCGGCATAAGGACCGCCGTAATCATAATTATGCAGCTGTTTCAATGGAATACCCATTTTCTGAACACAGAATTTTTCTTTAATACCTGCGCAGAATACGTCAGGGTGAAACTGTTCGATAAGTTTTTCCATTTCATAATGGCTTAAGTCATCGATTACCAGAGTGCCTTTCTGCATCTCTGCCATCATTCCTTCATAACCGTTGAATTCAAGGCCTTCAGCTTCAAGAGCTTTAAGTTCTTCTTCGGTTTTTCTCGGGTTATAACGGGTCTCATCTTTTGTGATCGTTATCTGTTCGATATTTCTGCTGTCTGCATCTATCACGATATTCGGAATCACGACGCGACCTTCATAATCGTCACGATGACCGAATTCATAACCTGCAGCAAGTGTTGTCATTCCAAGCTCTGTGAAAAGTTCCTGATAATGGTGAGCTCTGGAGCCACCGACGAAAAGCATTGCAGTTTTTCCTTTTGTCTTCATAAGAGCCTGATCTGCGGCTTCTCTCACAAGTTTCATTTCTTCTTCTATGACCTCTTCTATTCTGTCGATAAGCTCCTGTTCCTGAAAGTATTTACCTACTTTACGGAGAGTCTTCGCAGTAGCTTCAGCACCGATGAAATTGGCTTTCATCCATGGAATACCGAATGCTGTCTCAAGCATTTCTGCCACATAGTTGATCGAACGGTGACACATAACAAGATTCAGGTCGGCAGTATGGGCAGTCTGAAACTGATCAAGGGAAGAATTACCTGAGAAAGTAGCGACAAGTTCTATACCGCATTTTTCAAGAAGAGTCTCAATAGCGAAAGCATCGCCTCCGATATTATATTCTCCCAATACATTGATTCTGTATTTCAGGCTTCCTTTTACAGTATCGTCACGTCCTATAAGATGTTTGAATAACTGATTATTCGCAATATGATGACCGGCAGACTGAGATACACCTCTGTATCCTTCACATGAAAAACCGAATATATTGACATCTCCCCCTAACTCTTCCATCATGTGGCGTGCCACACGATGAACGTCATCACCGATAAGACCGACCGGACAGGTAGAGAATATTGCTATTGCACGCGGATGAAAAAGCTCATAAGCCTCGCGAATCGCCTCTTTCAGTTTCTCTTCACCTCCGAATACGATATTCGAATCCTGCATATCGGTTGAAAAAGCATAAGGGATATAGTTAGTATTATAATCATCAACGCGTGTCTGGTTACGTCGGGTAAGCCAGGAATAAAAAGCACATCCGATAGGTCCGTGAGTTATATTCACGATATCTCTTGTAGGGCCAAGCACCACACCTTTACAACCGGCGTAAGTACAACCGCGCTGTGTTATTATTCCGGGTATCGTACGGACATTAGCCTGTATTTCAGGTATACTCTCCGGATCTGTATAGACGATAGATTTAGCACGCTTTTTTCCAACTTTCTTTGGGTAAATTTCGAGCACTTCATCTTTAAAGTTCGCGAGAGGTGTAATATTATCTTTTTCCATTGTGAACTGTTTTTTAATCAAGTGTTACATCTCCTGTTTCTCCAGTTCTTACACGAACCGAATCGACAGTATTTATTACAAATATCTTTCCGTCACCGCTGGAACCAGTCTGATTGGCTTTCATTATTGTTTCAACTGCCAGATCTTTTTTCTCATCAGTAACAACGAGTGTTATCATTCGTTTTGATTTCAGTCGGGGAACTTCAGAGATGAGCTCTTTATGAACATCGTCATAAGCGGCGGATTTTTCAAGATCACCATGGCCTTTACCTCTGCCGGTCACCGTCATTGCGGTGAATGAGGGCAATCCGGCTTCCTGAAGGGCCATTTTCGTATCCTGCATTTTAGCTATTCTTATTATTGCAAGTATTAACTTCATAGAATCTGAGTTTTAGTTATTTCTCCACTTTACCGCTTGATATTGTATAAGATTCTTCAACGGGAGTGACAAATATCTTTCCGTCACCGAACTGCCCTTCCGGGCCTGAACGCGCAGCTTCTATTATCGTTTCAATCACATAATCTTTATCTCTCTCCGGTATGACGATCATCAGAAGATCTTTAGGCAGTTCATCATAGGTTACATTTCCTACTTTCAGACCGCGTTGGCGGCCTCGCCCGAATACCGGAATTTTTGTTACCGCAGGGAAACCGGCATTCAGTAACGCGGTCATTACAGCCGGTGATTTTTCTGTTCTTACAATTGCTCTTAATAGGTACATAGTTGCATATTTTATGGATTAGTTCATTATACCGAAACTTACAAGAAGATCTTCCAGGTCCTGCATTGGCAGCGGTGTAGGAATTACGAACATATCGTTATCGTTGATTTTCTTGGCAAGTGCACGATATTCATTAGCCTGATTATGTTCCGGAGCATGGTCGATAACAGTCTTTCTGTTGATTTCCGCATGCTGAACCATATTATCGCGGGGAACGAAGTGTATCATCTGTGTTCCGAGTTTTTTAGCGAATTCCTGAATCATATTAGATTCATTGTCTACTTTTCTTGAGTTACAGATAAGACCGCCAAGACGAACCGTTCCAACTTTTCCGAATTTGGAAATTGATTTGCATATATTGTTGGCAGCGTACATCGCCATCATCTCTCCGGAACATACGATATAAACTTCCTGAGCTTTTCCGTCGCGGATCGGCATTGCGAATCCACCGCAAACAACGTCCCCAAGTACATCATAGAATACATAATCAAGATGTTTGTCGTCATCATAAGCACCAAGCTGCTCCAAAAGATTGATAGAGGTGATGATACCACGGCCTGCACATCCTACTCCCGGTTCCGGACCTCCAGATTCCACACAGCTTGTATTGCTGAATCCGGTTTTCATAACATCGTCAAGGTCGACATCTTCACCTTCATCACGAAGTGTATCAAGAACTGTCTTTTGAGCTAGACCATGAAGAAGCAATCGTGTTGAATCGGCTTTCGGATCACATCCTACCACCATAACCTTTTTTCCCATTTCAGCCAGACCGGCTACTGTGTTCTGAGTTGTAGTACTTTTACCTATACCACCTTTTCCGTAAATCGCAATCTTTCTCATAATCTTAATGTTTTAAAAGTTATACCTTAAATATTTCAACTGTTTTTACAGTCTTCTGATTATCTATATGAAAATTATATGCCAAACCGACCCAGCGGCTGAGACACGAAAGAATCTCACTACAACAAACTACTAATTATCAACAATTTACCCTTTAATGTTTTTTATATGGCACGCATAAATAAAAAAAAAGGTTATCCTACATAAAATGTAGAATAACCCTTAAAACTTTACATAAATGTAGGTTTATGACAGAAATGACAGAGAATGAAATTTATTTTGATGGTGATGAATAGCCATATTTCTCCCATATCTCTTTAGTTTCGGAAGAAAGAACATAGTTCATAAACTTTTTGGCCTCAGGACATCCCGCAGGACGCTTGATCAGTATGCATGCCTGCTCTACCGGTTTGTAAAGTTCCTGATCAACAATATGACAGTAACCTTTATCTTTCATATCAGGTGCCAGCGCAAGAGAAAGTGCGACGAACCCTATTTCAGCATTACCGGTAAAAGCATATTGTGCGGCCTGAGATATATTGTCGGCATAAACGATCTTGGATTTAAGATCTTCAAATTTTCCGCTTGTTTTAAGAAGTTCCACTGCACGGTCGCCATAGGGTGCCGTTTCCGGTTTGGCAATGGAAATCTTTTTTACAGATTCGTCATCAAGAAGAGCTATTCCTTTACTTACATCAAGCGTTGTGCTGTACATTGCAAGTTTACCGAAAGCATAAGTTTTCATTTCTCCGTAAGTAACACCTTTTTCCTTCAGTTTCACGGGAAAGACATTATCTGCCGCCATGAAGAAGTCGAATGCTGCCCCGTTTAGAATCTGTTGCACCAGATTACCGGAACTTCCGAATGTGATGTTCACTTTGCTTGACGGATGAGATTTTATATATTCTGTCTTGATCTCTTCAAGAACGAAACGAAGATTGGCAGCAGCTGCTACGTTTACCTGTTGTGCACTGACTTTTATAGTTAAAAAGATTGCAATCAGAATTAATAATGACTTTTTCATATTGATAAAATTTTTATGTTTCTGTTTTATTTTATTTTCTATTTTTCAAGACCTATCATAACCGACGGTTTTATTGAGAAACTCAAATAGGCCCAGTTTGCATCTTTTGTAGCCTTTCCTCCGAGACTTTTTGCTATTCTTACATTTTCATTTACAAAATATCTGCTGTAACCACCCTCTAAGGAAAACCACTGATTCATTTTATGTTTAAGAGTCACATCAAGTTCACTACCCAGACCTTTACCATCCATCGATGTATTCTGAATTGCTGTTTTAAATGCATGACAGCAAAAGTCAAGAGTGGTTTTCTTTTTATTGAATTTTAATGTCACTCCTCCGAAGATATCTTCAAGACCGTTTTTGCCTGCCGAATTCCAGTAATCCATAGATCCGTTGAAAGCATGGTTGCCTCTGAAGAGCTGCTTGAAGTCCGACTGTTTATCATCGGTCGCATCGCAATCACCGGAAATATGTTCATATCCTACATTAAGGTTTATGGCCGGAACAAGTGTGTATGTCGCGTTTGCAGCATAATAATGCCCATTCAGTTTATCAAACTTTGTGCCGGAAGGTGTATCACCGGACTGAAAATAAGCTTCCGCCGAAACCTTTAGCGGTACTGCCGCGGGAGCAAAAGTCAATGTCGCTCCGTAAGTGAAGCTGTTGTAAAACTTCGTACCCTTATAGTTTGCTTTTCCTCCGCAGGATATGGTATCCTGATTTGAAATCACCGTACCTATTGCTGTCAGTTTCAGTGGTGATGCAAGTTGTTTGGAAAACCACAGAATACCCATGCAGCGGTACTTCATTCCGGGTGTATAATATGATTCATTGGAAATTCCGCTGTTGTTGCCATAGGCGAAACTCATATCCGCAAGGAAATCATTGTTATAATTATACTTAAAGGTCAGGATATCATGCGTATTACCCGTATTACTCCAGTTAGCCGCACTGAAAATTCTTTTGCTGTCGTATTCAACGGTCTGCCTGCCGGCTTTTACAGTAAGACCCGGAGATAAAAGTACTGAAGCCCATGCTTCATAAACTGAAACAGACGCAACATCTGCATTATGTGCCGCCTCTCCCCATGTTCTTGAATCCTGAAGTGTGACCTGCATAGCTACGATACTGTTAGAAAATGCTGCTCCGAGCCGGCTCCTCTGTTGAATGAAAAATGCAGCGCTTTGCGCTTCTGTAAGAGGTTTTGCGTAACCTTCCCTTAATTCGGCTCTTGGACGAACTTCTCCGTAAACAGATAGTTTCTGCGAGCTAAGTGACATTGTGGCACTTAACAGTGCTAACGACATAGCACAGATGTTTTTTAAAATTCCCATAACACAACATTTTTAAATAACTACTAATAATTCTCTTATCGTTATATATCGTCAGGATAACGTGATGTTGATTCCTGTCAATTCCAATGTTTCTTATTATAGAATTATCGTTATATGGTCTAGCGATAACGCTCTTTAAAAAAAATCGCCCAAAGCCTTATTAAGAGTACTTACTCTTACATTTCGTTATATTTCAAAAAGATAACGTGGCTCAAAAAAATCAAAACAGACATTTTTCCATATCGTTATTCAAATCCTTTAAATTGACACTGAATAACCTCATCTTCTGTTCAAAAAGTCTAATCAAACCTTTTCCGTACTCACTTACTGTACACCCTCCTCCGCTGACTCCTCCTTTCTGACGAATCACTACAGGAACCGGAGACATACGATTAAGTTTATCAACGACATTCCATGCCTGTTGATATGAAATCTCCTTTTTTTTCGCTGCCGAATTTATCGAACCCTCTTTTACTATACTTTCAAGTAAAGTATACTGAATGGATCCGAAAAAAAGTTCATCATCTTTATAGATGGCTATTGCTCCTTCGATAGTGAATTTTCTGTTCATAATGTCTAATCTTCTGATTATCTAACTACTACAACTATGCCAAAGAAATAAAGCATTGATTATCAAAATATTACAAAACGCACCAATTTGAATAATGTTACATTTTTGTAATATTTGATGCATATTTATTAACACCGACGTAAGTTTCTGAAATAAAACCTTTTGCTGCCATCATGTGTTATGAAGTAATATTTTGCTACATTTACGTAGTATTTTACATTAAATTGCTATCTTTTTAATAATTTTAGCTACATTTACACACCAAGCATTGTGTTATCTTAAAACTAAGTAGTATGCGTAGTTTATGTATTAATAAGGAAAAGTCGGAATGCGAAGTGAAAAAGGATCTTAATCTTTTACTTGATATCAGTAATGAATTAAGTGCATCGGAAATAAATCTTGATAATGTGATAAAATTGTTGCAGAAACAGCTCAAAGCCGATGTGATAATCATTTATGTGTTAAACAGGAAAAAAGAGATGATTTTTGTTGAGGGATCCTATGGTCTCAAAGAAAAAGATATCAGCGACATTACCTATAAGACCGGGGAAGGAGTTATAGGCAATGTGATTAAAAACGGTAATACCGTAATTGTGCCCTGTATATCGGAATGCAGGGAGTTTACAAACAAAATCGGTATGCCACTGAAGATCAACAATCTGGATGTCTCCTTTTTATGTATTCCGCTTATTGAAAAAAACGAAGTGATAGGTGCGGTAAGCATTCATAAAGTCTATCACGGAGTTCCGAATTTCAGCGACAATATGCAGTTGCTTTCCATAGCAGGATCGATGATTGCGAGAGCTGTGAGGAGGCGGCAAAGAGAGTTAGAAACAATAGAGGAACTTCAGGAAGAAAATTCCAAACTGAAAGAAGCTATCACATTGAGATCTTTTCCTAATGTGATCGGAAATTCGGGGAAATTACAGGAAGTATTTTCCCTGGTACAAAGTGTGGCTCCGACACATGCAACCGTACTGATAAGAGGTGAAAGTGGTGTTGGTAAGGAACTTATCGCAGATGCGATACACTATAACAGTAAAAGGAGCAACAAACCTTTTGTAAAGGTAAACTGTGCCGCACTTCCTGACAACCTTATAGAAAGTGAGCTTTTCGGTTATGAAAAAGGAGCTTTCACGGGTGCGATGTCACAAAGAATAGGACGTTTTGAAGCTGCTGACGGAGGTACTATCTTCTTAGATGAGTTTGGTGATATTCCTCTTTCAACACAGGTTAAACTTCTCAGGGTTTTACAGCAGAAGGAAATTGAAAGAATCGGAGGTAATGTACCGATAAAGGTCGATGTAAGGATTATCTGCGCTACAAATAAGAACCTTGAGCAGATGATCAGAGAGAATAAATTCAGAGAAGATCTTTACTACCGTATCAATGTTTTTCCCATTTACATTCCTGCCTTAAGAGAAAGGCTGCATGATATACCTACACTTATCGATCATTTCATAGAGAAATATAATAAAGAAAATAACGGCAATATAAAAAGAATAACAGCTTCGGCTATAGATACCCTTATGGTATACCACTGGCCGGGAAATATTCGTGAACTGGAAAATTGCATAGAAAGATGCTGTATACTATCTACCGACGGAGTTATAAAAACTCATAATCTGCCTCCTACCATTCAAAATGCCGTATGCAGTGAAACTGTGACAAAAGGCACTCTTGAATCAATTCTTGATAAACTTGAAAAACAGATTCTTCAGGATACACTTCTTGAAACGAAAGGGAATATTACAAAAGCGGCTTTATCTCTCGGCATCACTGAAAGAATGATGGGACTGAGAATAAAGAAATATGATATAAATCCTAAAAGATTTAAACCGTAATATTTTCCGTTCGTTTTACATTGATATTATCAGAACTCATTATAATTAAAAATTCTATTTATGCTTGACAATATTGTTATCGGTTCAGAAGAAATCGAGATATGCGACTTTACTAATCCGCAGCATTGTGAACGTTTATGTGAGATGGTAAATAATTTTATTTCCGATCCTATGGGATATGGAGAACCTTTGACAGACAGAAAAAAACTACGTCTCCTTGACGGTTTAGAATCTCATCCGAGTTCCCTGGTATTGTTTGCCTCGGATAATGACAAAATTGTAGGATTTGTAACTGTCTTTATTTTGTTTTCAACTTTCATAGCTGCTCCGGTAATGAATATACATGACGTTTTTGTAGAAAAAGATCACCGTCATGCCGGATGGGCAGAGAAAATGCTTAATGAAGTGATAAAAATCGCAGAACAGAAAAGATGCGGAAAGGTGACTCTTGAAGTAAGAAAAGATAATACAGGTGCACAGAATCTTTATAAGAAACTGGGATTTCTTGAATCCGATTCACCTATGTATTTTTGGGTGAAAGAACTTTAATCCATTATTAAAATATAAACTGCAATTTATGATAGAATTATTTTCATGGGATAAACAGGCGGCGTCTCTTTATAAGGAAGCACAGGGATATATGAAAGTTCTTGAGGGACATCTTGTTAAACCGAGCCGCTTTGACAATGCTTTACTTTTTAATATATCGGTGATGAGTCTGGAAAAACTTCTTGCCTCGCTCCTTTCATATTATGAAACCGAGCCGGAACATCATACTCCGGGTGCAATGTTTCGTGAAGCTTCAAAATACGATAATGGTCTTACCGAGAATATGCGTAATACTGCTATTTTCATGCAGAAGTTCGAGGCAATCTGCTCTTTTGATGTTAAGGCTTACAAGACTCCGGAAAATGAAGAGCTTTTAAAAATAATACATGGACTTATTGAGATACGCAATCATGTGATTGATGTATTAAAAGAGACTATATAATCATACCGCCAAATACCGATACTCCGTTATACAGACAATTTTCTTAGACAGAAAAGAGGATTAAACTGATATTTATCAATTTAATCCTCTTTTTTTGTCTTCTGCATTTATGTAGTAAATACAGTTTTTATTATATGATATCTTCTGATCCGAAAATATAATTTCAATAACTATATCTCGGAAAAAAATTGTCAGGACAGATTTTCATTCATCACTTCAGCAAGAGCTTCGGCACATCTTTCTCCGTCAATAGCGGCAGAAACTATACCTCCTGCAAAACCTGCTCCTTCTCCGCACGGATAAAGATTAGCGACAGATATATGTTGTAGGGTTTCAGGAATACGGGGAACACGTACCGGAGCAGATGTCCTTGTTTCCATTGCTATCATAAGAGCATCATTAGTCAGAAATCCTTTTGCAGAACGGCCGAATGTTTTGAATCCTTCTCTAAGTCTGTCGGATATAAAATCGGGCATCCAGAAATGAAGTGGAGAACTTACCAGACCTGGCGCATAAGAACTTGCCGGAAGATCTGCGGAAACACGCTTATCGACAAAATCTTTCATTCTCTGTGCCGGTGCAGCCTGTGTTGAATTTCCGTTAATATAAGTCTGATATTCCATATCTTCCTGAAATTTCATCATACAAAGCTCTTCATGTTCTGCATATTGAGGAAGATCTTCCGGACGAACTTCTACTACCATTCCGGAATTAGCCCATTTTGAACCTCGGCTTGATGATGACATTCCGTTTACCACAACTTGTTTTTCATCGCTTGCTGCCGGAACGACAACACCACCCGGACACATACAGAATGAGTAGACTCCTCTACCGTCAACCTGAGTTACAAAGCTGTATTCAGCGGCAGGAAGATATTCTCCTCTTCCTTTAGGGTTATGATACTGTATCTGATCTATAAGATGCTGCGGATGCTCAAGTCGTACTCCGACAGCAATACCTTTAGGTTCGATAGTTATATTTTTATTTTTAAGAAGATGATATACATCACGTGCAGAATGCCCTGTTGCCAGTATTACAGGCCCTTCAATTGTCTCTCCTCCTGATGTTACTATGCCTGAAGCCTTATTATCCTTAAGAATGATATCAGTCATTTTTGTTTCGAATCTGACATCTCCGCCACATTCGATGATTCTGTTTCTCATAGCCTCAATCACTGCTGGAAGTTTATCCGTTCCGATATGAGGATGAGCATCGGCAAGGATATCGGTGCTTGCTCCATGCTGACATAAAATATTCAGAATACGGTCGACAGAACCGCGCTTTTTACTTCTTGTATAAAGTTTTCCGTCAGAAAAAGCTCCGGCCCCTCCTTCTCCGAAACTGTAGTTCGAGTCCGGATCCACTTTGTGTTCGCGGCTTATCATTGCAAGATCTTTCTTTCTGTCACGTACATTTTTACCTCTTTCAACCACAATCGGTCTGATGCCAAGTTCGATAAGGCGAAGAGCGGCAAAAAGACCTGCCGGTCCGGCTCCTACTATGACAGCCTGAGGAGCATCTTTAACGGATTTGTAATCAATCGAAGAATATGCATTATCATAGCACGACTCGTTTATATAAATACGTACTTTAAGATTTATAATTACATTTCTCTGGCGGGCATCAACAGAGCGTTTAAGTACTCGAATATCTTTTACAGAACGTGCATCAAAACTGTATTGTCGAGCAAGAGCATTGATTATCTCTTTATCACTTGATGCTTCTTTTGGCGTTAGTCTTGCCTGTATTTCTTTTATCATTTTTCTGAAGTTACAATTGTAAATAAATGCGATAATAATATGCTTTTATCCGAAAAGATTACGGAAAGCTTCATCGACTTTTCTTACCGGGAAGATTTCGATATCGAATTTCGAAGTATCAAATCCTTTTTTGTTAAGTTCCGGAATTACTATTTTTTTGAATCCTAGTTTCTGTGCTTCAAGGATTCGTTGTTCAATTCTTGCCACAGGACGTATCTCCCCGGAAAGTCCTACTTCTCCTGCCATACAGACATGCATTTCTATAGGAAGATCCATATTTGATGAAAGTATTGCACTTATAACAGAAAGATCCATTGCCGGATCATTAACTTTTAGTCCTCCAGCAATATTAAGGAAGACATCTTTCTGAGCAAGTTTAAAGCCGACACGCTTTTCAAGCACGGCAAGAAGCATATTCATTCTTCTTGTGTCAAATCCGGTTGATGATCGCATCGGAGTTCCGTAAGCAGCTGTACTTACCAGTGCCTGCGTTTCTATAAGGAAAGGTCTTACTCCTTCAATCGCAGCTGAAATGGCAACTCCGCTCAGGCCTTCATGATTCTGAGTAAGAAGAAGTTCTGACGGATTGCTTACTTCACGAAGTCCGCTTTGTCGCATTTCAAAAATCCCCAACTCCGAAGTGCTTCCGAAACGGTTTTTTATTGAACGCAGAATACGGTACATATAATGCTGATCTCCTTCAAACTGAAGTACGGTATCCACTATATGCTCAAGAACTTTCGGTCCGGCAATACTGCCTTCTTTATTTATATGCCCGATAAGAATTACGGGAGTTCCTGTTTCTTTCGCAAATTTCAGAATCTGAGCGGCACATTCCCTTACCTGTCCTACACTGCCGGCTGAAGATTCGGCCAGTTCGGTTGCTACAGTCTGAATTGAATCTATTATGACAAGTTCTGGAACAATATTCTTAATGTGAACAAATATCTCTTCAAGCGAAGTTTCACATACTATATAGCAGTTTTCATTATCTTCCCCAAGGCGCTGAGCTCTTAATTTAAGCTGTTTAGCACTTTCCTCTCCCGAAATATAAAGTATTTTTCTGTCACGAATACCAAGAACAGTCTGCAGAACCAACGTGGATTTGCCTATTCCCGGATCCCCTCCCAGAAGAACCATTGAGCCGGGCACAAGTCCCCCACCCAAAACGCGGTTAAGTTCTTCATTGCTCATGTCGATACGACTCTCTTCCGAGGTTTCGATATCTTTCAATAACTGAGGTTTTGATTTCTTTTTTTCACCACCGTGATATGTAGGTTTTGTCGCAGGAGATTTACTAACAAGTTCTTCAACGAAAGTATTCCACTCACCGCATGCGGGGCATTTACCTTGCCATTTAGGAGACTCATTACCACAGTTGCTGCAGAAATATGCACTTTTTGTCTTTGCCATTATACTGATTTTATACTTTAATATTCCGGTTAAAACTCTGATAAAATCGGATTTTAGATTAAATAAAAGAGATTTCCCGAATATTTATTCAAAAATACTATTTTCTTCCTTATGCATTATTCGGGAAAAATATAAAATAGGTAAAGAGAAAATGTAAAATAAAAAACGGCACTCCGGAAACAGTTTCCGAAAGTGCCGAAATGAAACAGAGGACAATATTTTTTATTTGATTAAAAGTAGAATGTCGTCGCAAAGATTCCTCTTATTCCTGCTATGTCTTCGACATCTTTTACTTTTCCTTTATCACTGTAATCCACCTTTCCGTAGCCTGCAATGTTATAATCGAGTTCTGCCTGAAAACTCCATTGTCTTATATTATATGAAAGTGAGGGTGCTATACGATAAATATGATCGACGTTCTGCCAGCGTCCGAAAAAATCGCCGCCTTCAAGAGGATTGCTGCAAAATCCCAGATTTTTCTGTATTCCGCCAAATATTCCTATTACCCATTTTTTCCCGTAATTAAGATTCACCCAGGCAGTGGCAGAATTGGACGGTGTATATGTTCTTGCTCCGGTTTCTTCATTCAATGTTTTTACAGCATAGCCGCCCTGAAGAAAGTATTCACTTAAGTTCTGTCCGTAAACTCCTCCTATCCTGACATTAAACAAAGACATCGTAGCTGAAGCATAAGCGGAAAAAGCATAGGTATAAAGTTTTTCTTCAGCAAGAAAAGTTCCAAGCGTTCCTGTAGTTCTTATTGCAGGTTTTAAACCTTTGAATTCTGACATAATTCCTGCTGAGAAATTTTCAGAAGCATATCTTATCTGAAAATGAAGTTCAGGAATCGGATTCGCTCTCGTATCTCCTGATAAAGAAGGATCATATTTTGATTTATGTTCTGTCTGAAATACTCCGGCTAAAAGAAATGTAAGATTTTGTGTAGGATTAAAAGTCAGCCTCAATTGATCTGCTCTGTTGAAAGGGCGGAAAGGAACTCCTGTATGCAGTCCGACAACATTGGGAAAAGGTGTTTCAGAAAAAGGATTCCATGTTTTACCGAGAAGAATTCCGGCTTTTTCCCAGTTAAGTTTTACCCAGGCCTGACGAAGACGGAAATTTATTGTGTTTCCTCCCGTGAAGTCATATTCAAAATATGCAGAAGATCTTGCTTTCAGAAATTCAGGACCTACAATATGTGTTGTAAAACGGGTTGCCTGAGTAGAAAGATTCTGCTGCATAACTTTTGTAAGGTCTTTTCCGTCAGCTCCAGGATTCTTATTTTCAGGAAAAAAAGCAAACAGACCGTCAAGAGCACTTACCATCTCACGATTGTCGATATAATATTCGGCACGGACAAAACCACCGAATTGTACACTTATGTAATCTTTGAATTTTATCTGAGGAACTAAGGCCTTAGCAGTAGTAGACTCTGTCTGTTGCGCTCTTAATGGTATAAGATTTAATAAAAGCGACAAAATAACTATTGATGTTATTCTTTTTTTCATTTTTTCATCGTTAATATCATAATATGTAATCTTTAAATGCAATTATATAATCCATATCACTCATATAATCCTATTTAACATATTATGATTATTTTCGACAAAAGTAAATAAATTTGTTATAAAACAAATTTATTTTATTAAAATATGAAAGCTATACCATTGATATAATTATAGTTTGAAACAAGACCTTTATTTTAAATGCATGTGATTAGTATTTATAGTTTATGATAAAGCAAAAAAATAAGGGATTCCCGATAAATCATTATTTCGGAAATCCCTTCATTTTATATTTTATAATTTTCCTGTATTGAAACAGAGTCAGCTTCAGAACAGATATTATTTAATCACACCAAGCTCTTTTCCTACTTTGATAAACGCGTTTATAGCCTTATCAAGGTGCTCTCTTTCATGAGCAGCTGACAGCTGTACACGTATTCTTGCCTGATCCTTAGGTACAACCGGATAATAGAATCCGATAACATAAATACCTTCTTTCAGCATCTTATCGGCAAAAGCCTGAGATAATTTTGCATCATAAAGCATTACAGCACAGATAGCAGACTGAGTAGGTTTGATATCAAAACCTGCAGCGAGCATCTTATCACGGAAATATTTCACATTTTCCTGCTGTTTAGTATGAAGTTCATCGCTTTCTTTAAGCATTTTGAAAACCTCCATACTTGCTCCTACAACTGCAGGAGGAATTGAGTTTGAGAAAAGATAAGGACGTGAACGCTGACGAAGAAGACTTATTATCTCTTTACGCCCTGTTGTAAAGCCACCGATTGCTCCGCCAAATGCTTTACCAAGTGTACCTGTATAAATATCTATTTTCCCATAAGTATCGAAAAGTTCGCTTACTCCGTGACCTGTTGCTCCGACAACACCTGCAGAATGACATTCGTCAACCATTACAAGAGCATCATATTTTTCAGCAAGCTGACATATCTGATCCATAGGAGCTACATTACCGTCCATTGAGAATACGCCGTCTGTAACGATGATACGGAATCGCTGATCCTGCGCCTGTTGAAGGCATTTCTCTAGTTCCATCATATTGGCATTAGCGTAACGGTAGCGTTTCGCTTTACAAAGACGTACACCGTCAATAATAGAAGCATGATTAAGAGAGTCGGAGATAATTGCATCTTCCTCCGTAAACAAAGGTTCGAATACTCCGCCATTAGCATCAAAACATGCAGCATAAAGGATAGTGTCTTCTGTCTGAAAATAATCAGAAATTGCTGCTTCAAGCTCTTTATGAAGATCCTGTGTCCCACAGATGAAACGTACTGACGACATACCATAGCCGTGAGTATCCATTGCTTTTTTTGCAGCTTCCACAACTCTCGGATTATCTGATAATCCAAGATAGTTGTTTGCACAAAAATTCAGAACCTCCTGGCCCGAATCCAGTTTTATAACAGCACTCTGGGGTGTCGTTATTATTCTCTCTTTTTTAAAAAGACCGGCTTCTTCTATTGACTGAAGCTCACGATCTAAGAAATTTTTAATTTCGCCGTACATTTTCTTATGATTTATAACAATACCTGTTCAGTTTTTATCAAAATGCAACTTTCGTAATATATTGATTAACAATATATTTAAAATTACATTATTGTATGTAAATATCATTTACAAATTTCTACAAAAATAAATTTAAATGAAATATTTTTTTTGACAAAAAAGTATCACACCTTAAAGATACGCTATATCTTTGACACAAAATTATATTACAATCTAAGAGTTGATAAATATTCATTGTTAAAGATTATAGAATTTAATATATCGCATAAAAATACCTACTCTTAAATAAATTCTAAGAAGGAAAGAAATGAAGAATGTTTTAGTCATCGGATCAACAGGACAGATTGGATCTGAACTTACTATGAAGCTTAGAAATGAGATACCCGGATCGACGGTTGTTGCCGGATATGTCAAAGGTGCCGAACCAAAAGGAATTCTGCTTGACTCCGGCCCTTCAGAAATTGCCGATGTCACCGACGCTGCGCGCCTGGCAGAAATAGTTGATAAATATAAAATCGACACTATCTATAATCTCGCTGCTCTGCTTTCAGCAGTTGCCGAAGCTAAACCGCTTCTGGCATGGGATATTCAGATGAACGGTCTGCTTAATATCCTTGAAATTGCAAGAGAAAAGAAATGTGCGGTTTTCACTCCGAGTTCTATCGGAGCTTTCGGCCCAAATACTCCTCATCATGATACCCCTCAGGACACTATACAGCGACCAAAAACAATGTACGGTATCACAAAAGTAGCAAGTGAATTACTTAGTGATTACTATTTTTCGAAATATGGCGTTGACACTCGTTCTGTAAGATTCCCGGGGCTTATCTCAAATGTTACCCTTCCGGGCGGAGGAACAACAGATTATGCAGTAGATATATATTATGCTGCGGTTGAAGGTCGTGATTTTTCCTGTCCTATTCAGGCCGGCACATTCATGGACATGATGTATATGCCAGATGCTCTTAAAGCAGCTGTCGACATTATGAATGCAGATCCTTCAAAACTTATCCATAGAAATTCGTTCAATATCACTGCGATGAGTTTTGATCCGGAAATTATCAAAAATGCAATCTTAAGACATATTCCTGACTTTAAGATGCATTACCAATTCGATCCTGTACGCCAGGCTATCGCAGACTCATGGCCCGACAGTATGGATGATACATGTGCACGTGAAGAATGGGGATGGAATCCTCAGTTCGATCTTGAATCAATGACTGTTGATATGATCAGAGCATTAAAAGCGAAAATGGATATAAGATAAGATCCATTTAAATAAAAAATAAAATCACTCTTTACTTTATTCCTTTTACGGAACAGGTAAAGAGTGATTTTTTTATTAAAATCCGCTTGTAACAATAATAGTGTAAGTATTCAGATAAATATAAGAATCAGGCATTATCCACAGACTTTAGATGTCTTAATTTTTAAATTCTCTTCAATATCTGAAAGATTATAAAATTCATCGTTGACCTTAACCGAATCGTGACACGGAAACCATGCCCAGAAAGTAGAACCCACACCTTCAGTTGATTCAAAACCTATTTTCCCTTGCAATGCTTCCATTATTGCTTTTGTAATAGCAAGACCAAGTCCTGTTCCCTGCGCGAAAGAATCTAGTTTTTCAAATCTTTCAAACACAAGATGCTGTTTATCTGCAGAAATGCCTATACCCGTATCTTTTACAGAAATCTTTATCCCGCCGTCAATCATCTCAAGCGACATTATAATCTCTCCTTTAAGAGTATATTTCATCGCATTTGTAATGAAATTAACCACTACCTGCACAAACCTGTTCTTATCCAGCATAACAATACATTTTTCCATTGAAGATACCGAAATCAGTTTAACATCCGGATTGGTACAACGGTTGGTGAAAGTTGTATACAGATCTCTGAAGACATCTACTATATCGAAATTATCCTTTCTTATTTCTATCGTACCGGATTCTATTTTTGAAAGATCAAGGATATCTCCGATAAGACGAAGAAGAAGTTCACTGTTGGAATTTATAAGTTTCATAAACTCGTCTCTCTCCTCTTTAGTTTCGCTATACTGAAGCATTTCTGAAAAACCGACTATTGCATTTAAGGGAGTGCGTATCTCATGACTCATATTGGCAAGAAAAGCCATTTTCAGTCTGTCCGACTCTTCTGTCTTCTTTTTTGCAAGACGGAGATCATCAATAAGTTTCATACGCTCTGTGATATTGTCCAGTTTCAAAACTATCCCTTCAACATAACCACTACCGTCTATACCTGTTACAGGAATAGCTGTAATTTCAAAAACTTCCTTGTTTATAGGAAAATAATCACTTTTAACTATCTCTTTGGTTTCTATTGCCTTTTCCACAGGACATCTGTCACAGGGCCGGCTATTACCACATAAGACATAACACTTTTTCCCTTTCACAAAACGGTCTTTGTAAATCCCGTCAAATATATTGGCAGAATTAGTCCACTGCACTTCATATTCCTTATTCATGTATACCAGGATAGAAGTCACATTATTTAGAATAAGTTCATTTTCACGGTAAAGAGAATCCAGCCTCTGTCTGCTTCTTTCCAGTTTAATTTCGTTACTTTTCTGTTCATTGATATTTATATTAATACCATAAAGATATTTATAAGAAATATCGTTGCTTTCAATAGTCTCAACAACAGCTCTTGTTTCCCACCATTCATATTTTCCCTGTTTTTCAAGATCTATACGATAGAAAATCACCTTTTCTCCAGATTCCTTTTCCATTATATCATCTATAGAACGGCGATACTGCTCCCTATCCTCCACATGCATAAATGAAATCAGCTTTTCAATCGAATTAATCGCAAAAAGATCCCTCTCCGCATTAACATACGACTTTATATATTTCAATATGTTATTCCGTTTATCAATATACCATATATAAGCTTTCAGAGAAGGAAGAGAAGCTGAAAGAATCTTTGTGGTCAACTGTGCCATCTGCTGCTCCGTAGTATCAATCCTGACAATAAGAATCTGTTTTTTCCCTTTATGTTCTATCCTTGTCTTTTTAACGAATGTATCAAGGACCTTTCCGTTTTTAAGAGTAAGTACTTCATTCGCCACATATTCCTCTCCCGTTTCGAGTACCTGACTGTTTATCTGTTGCTGCTGTTTCTGATCTTCTTCCGAAATTAACACAGGAGTTTCGCGTTCATGATCTTTCTCGCCGAAAACTCTGTAGGCCTCCTCATTTGCATAGTTTATTATTGCTCCTGTCTCATCCTTAATAAAAATAGGAAATGGGAGTTTATCAAGAATCATTTTAAGCCTTTCCTCACTTTTTATTATTTCAAGATTACTCTCGAGTAACTGAAAATTTATTTTTTTCAGCATCTCTTTTGTTTTGATATCCTTAGTAACGTCCTTCAGAGTTCCGATAAGCTGCACTACTTTTTCATTTTTCCTGACTCCTATTATATGAGAAAGATACCAATCCCATTTATTCTTATTTCTAAGCCTGAAACATATATTTGTCTTTTTCTTACTCTTATTACGTATACTGTTTATTTCATTAACAACGAAACCGATATCTTCAGGATGAATAAAATTAGAAAATTCCCTAATTTCTGTAATGTTCGGAGACAAAGCTACTCCCCGCAGCATAGATAACTTCTGTAAATCAACGTCATATTTCCATGCGGATATCTCTCCTGCCTCAAAAGCAAGATTAAGATTATTCTGAAGAATCTCTATTTTCTGATTATATCTTTCCCGTTCTGTTATATCTTCGATCAGCATCATATAACCGGCCGGGATATTGTCATAATCAAAAACAGCGGCAATACTTAAATTAAAAATCCTGTCGTCATTAAGCTTTTCATTGCAAAGCTCTTTTATCTCTCTTGCTATATTTTTACTGTTAAGCTTTATAGATATCACATTTCCGTTTCTCAGTCTTGCCGCTTTCCGGGCTGAGACTTTAAATATCCTGCTTTTATTATATTCTCTTATAAACGAAGCCTTATTCTCATCTTTCAGAAAATTTATAAGGAACTCATTTATCTCACATAGATTTTCGTTCTTATCGAAATATGCTATTCCGTAAGGAAGATTATCCTTTATGGTTTCAAGTTGTTTTATCTTTTCATTAAGACGACTCTGATAATCAAATATTTCAGATACGTCTCTCAGAATTCCGAACACTGAAAGAGAATTATTTTCTTCATCAGATTTAAGTAAAGCTGTTATTTCATAAGGTTTGTATTTATCACTGTTAAGAAGTTTAAGCCGGACTATGATGACATTAGTTATCTGTTGTCTGTTTTTAACATTATCTATAAAATGCAGAAACTCCTTTACATCATCATGATGCAGCATTTCAAGGATCTCTGAATCAGACACATTATAACTTAATGAATTTTCAGTTTTAAAAATATTCTCATTATTTTTCAGATCATATTCCCATAATATAAGTTTCGCAGACTTAAGAGCCAGATCCAGGCTTTCTATTACCTGTGATTTATTTCTTATAAGTTCCTTCTGTCTTGTTTCATCTATAAGTGAAAAAAGTGTCTTGGGATCATTTCCTTGAGCATCATACTGAATCGTTGCGGTTATCGCAAAATCAAGATATTTATTGTATTCATAACTGTAAATGCGTATTGAAAATTCCACTTTATCTATCTTCTTTTCAATAAGATCCTTAAAACAGTTATCAAACAGTGATTTATCATCAGGATGTATGTGTTCGACTATTTTTTCAAACGTATATTTAGTCTTAGAGAAATTTCCTTTTTCATATTTATACAGTGATTTATTCTTGAGATCAGAAATAAAAATACTCACACTGGATTTTCCAATCAGAAAGTTTATCGAACGGTTAAGATCAAGAATAAGTCCGTTCGCATTGTTTATTTCTGATACGGCCTTTCGCACTTTATGTCTGAAAACCACTGCTATCAGTGTAGTTATAGCGGCAAGTAAAAGCAATAATCCTATTATATACAATATAATACCTGATATATTTTTTTCTTCTTTATCTCCAAACCACTTATAATATATCGTATCATAAACACCTGATGAATTTAAATCAAAAAGTGATTTATTTATTCTACGTATCAAATCTCTGTTTTTTGAAACAAAACAGAGTCCGAAAGGAGGAATTTCCGAATTATATATATTAAGATTTGGAATTCTGTTACGAATAATAAGAGCTCTTGATATCTGGGAGTTACATATTGCATAATCTGCCGTTCCGTTTTCAACCATCCTCAAAGCCTCAAGACTGTTTTTTACCTGAACAATATTTTCGACATATCTTTTATTCAGATTTCTCAGATCATCTATTGTTTCAGCGCCTTCTCTGATAGCAATTATCTTTCCTTCAAGATCCTCTATTCCGGTATAAACACAATCATTATGACAAATCACATCAAGTTTGATTTCACAGAAGGGGGTGGTTACAAAAAAATCTTTTGTAAGTGATGATGAATATCTTTTGTTAAGAAGCAGATTATTGTAATCGGTGATATTCTGAAATTCCGTGATTGCTGTTTCTGCGTCATAAAGAGAGATTTCATAAGGGAGATCAAGATCCTGCATTATGAGCTTTACAAGATCTATAGTGAATCCGCTTGGATTGTCATTTTCCAGAAATTCATAAGGTATATTGGAAGAGTATCCTTTTATTATTATTTTTTCTTTATTTCCTGTATCTCTGCCATGAAGAGGAATAAAAAATGAACTTATAATAAAGACAATACAGAAAAATAAATTTTTCATATAATATCATATTACTGTGTGAAGTCGGAATATCGCAATTTAATAAATTTTATAATATAACATTATAAAATTTGCAATTTTCAGAATCTATCAGAATCATTATTCTTTCATTGCTGTTTCCCTATAAGATAAAAGAGATGAACAATATGGACACTCCATAAGTTCATCTCTTCACATCTATTACCTAAAAAAAGAAACAATACTTACCTTATATTATTTCACACAAAAAAATCCTTATTTTTTAAACTCAAATATTTAACAAGCATAGTTATCTATAGTTCATATAACTTCTGAAAATAAAACATAATCGGTTTTAATTGGTTACAAAGTAAGATGAATCAGAAAGTATAAAAAATATCGGTCATCTGACAGTGTAATAATTATGAAAACCGATTGCAAAAATCTTCCGCCGGATGCCGACGGACTTCCGTCTCACTGCCTGACCTGGGCAATGGTCTGCATCACTTGCGCCATGAGTATGGCAATTCTTGACAGCTATATAATGAATATAGTCCTGCCTACCCTTGCTCATGATTTCAGGATCTCTCCCTCTATAGCGACATGGATTGTCAACGGCTATCAGCTTGCAATAGTTGTATCCATACTTCCGTTTTCCTCTTTAGCCGAAATTATAGGATGCCGGCGCATCTTTCTTATCGGAACAATAATGTTCTGCATAACATCAATATTATGCGCTTTATCCGACTCTTTTATCACACTTCTTACAGCCCGTATTTTTCAGGGATTCAGTGCATCTGCCGTTATGAGTGTCAGTACTGCTCTTATAAAGCGTGTATTTCCGAAAGCTAAAATAGGTAGAGGTATGGGCATCAACGCAATGGTGATTTCCGTTTCTGCGGCATCGGGGCCGTCCATTGCAGGAGGTATACTGGCCATAAGCTCCTGGCACTGGCTTTTCTCAATAAATATTCCTTTAGCACTTATTGCATTCTTTACCGGCTTACGCTTTCTTCCGAAAACGGTAAGAGACAGGAGCAGGAAATATGATTATCTGAGTGCTATTGCAAATGCCATAACATTCGGTCTTCTGTTTTATACTCTTGACGGCTTTGCACATCATAGTCCGGTATTAAGACTTCTTATTCAGCTGGGAGTAGTCTTTCTTGTAGGATATTATTTCGTATACAGACAATTACATGAAAAGACACCACTTCTTCCTATTGATCTTATGCGTATACCTATATTCCGGCTTTCCATATTAGGAAAGATATGCTCTTTCATTGCCCAGATGCTTGTAATGATATCTCTTCCATTCTATCTTCAGAATACGATGGGATATTCAGAAGTAATGACAGGCCTTCTGATCACAGCCTGGCCATTAGCGGCTATGGTAATGGGGCCATTAGCCGGATTTATGGTTGAAAAAGTCAATCCGGGAATAATAGGCTTCATTGGTATGTGTGTTTTCTGCGCCGGACTTATTTCACTTTCTTTCTTAACACCTCATGCCAGTCATTTTGATGTCATATGGAGAATTACACTTACCGGTATGGGAAATTCTTTCTTTCAGACATCTAACAACAGCAGTATTATGGCTTCCTCTCCTAAGGAGCGTTCGGGAAGTGCCAGCGGAATGCTTACCCTCGGCAGACTTGTCGGGCAGACATTCGGAACTACTCTGATTGCCTTTTTATTCAGCATTATAGCTAAAGATAAAGCCAACAGCATATCTATGCTTGTTGGTGCCGGAATTGCTGTCATAGCTGCTATTATAAGTATTTCAAGAATAAAAGACTATCATAAGAAATAAGATAAATATAAAACGGAACTATATTATGACTTTCTCATACATAGTTCCGTTCTTCTGTAAATCTGTTTTTTTATTTTCTGTTAAAGGTATATATATCTCCTGAATCCATTCCTGTCCATACCATCATGGTAGGTGAAAGAGAATTGATTCTATAACTTTCGCTCCATGATTCACCATAGGAAAAATTATAAATCCCGGATATAACAAACTCACTTTCTTCATTTTCAGTTAAAGAATATATTCCTTCTGACTCATTTTCAAAACTTGAATTAAGATTTTCCGATATAATGAAACCTCTCTCTTCTGATAAAAATACAATATTGAAAAACGCAGTCTCAGAATTAAGTTTTTCCCCGTTAATGTATGTAAGCATCCATTCTCCTTGAATATTCTCATCTGTTATCTCTATTCTGTCATCTGGCTCTGTTATCTCTGTCATAACATCATCCTTTTCACATGATGCTATAAAAGAACATAGAAACATAAATATAGCATATCTTAATAATTTCATGTCATATCAATTTTTATTCAACAATATTATTACAGCCATCCGTTATTGCTGCTGCCTTTTCTTACGATTATTGTTATTTCCTGGGATATACCGGCAGATGTAATAATAACATTAGTGATTCCTTCTTTCAATCCTTCTATCGTTATTACCGATCCTTCCATTCCGATCTTTACAATCTCAGGATTATAGCCCTCTGCATTAAAAGCTCCAAATGTACCTTCTATAAAGTATTTGGAAAAATCATCATTTTCCGTTCCGTTTACACTGACCGTATAATTTGGTATTCTCATTGCTTTTCCTCCCGATTCAACTGCATCGAGCAAGCTTACCGCATTGATAAGACGCCCCATCTTATTCTGATATTGATCAAGTCTGGTATTAACCGGAAAATCAATACCGTCCTGATCGGTATAATATATTGTCTTATATCCTGTAAGATACTGTTCTATTGAAATAGTGGATTCTTTAAGCATCCTGACAAATTCAGCTGCTTTAAAGTGTTTTTTCAGTTTTGATGCATACGAAAGTCCAAGTGCCGCAACACCGGATACATGAGGACAGGCCATTGAAGTACCCTGTTTATATCCGTAAAGCTCATAATTGCTTTCTTTAATTGGTGGCATCGTTGAGATTATCCTTGCCCTTTCATCTTTATTACAATAAGCAAAATCTCCTCCCGGAGCCGCAATATCAGCCTCAGCTCCGAAATTAGTATATATTGCCGGTGTAAAATCAGGGGAAATTGCTGTAACAGCAATATAATCTTTGTATTTAGCAGGATAGCCGATTTGCGATTTTCCTTCATTTCCTGCAGCAAAAATTACTATTCCTCCATCGATAACTCCGCTTGGAGAACCGGCGTTATGAATAAAATAATCCAGGACCTCTTTTTCAAGCGGAAATTTATTCATCCATTCTTCATCATTTGATATTCCGGAAGGCACGCCCCAACTGCACTGTAGAATTACGGCACCGTTATCGGCAGCATATTTAATTGCTTCAACTTCTCTTTCAATACTGGCATATGAATTCCCTGATGATATCTGGCAACTCATAATCTTCACTCCGTCACCTATTGATGAACCTCCCGCAATACCGGCTATTCCTTCATTATTATTATTCATCGCACCTATCGTGCCGGCAACATGTGTCCCGTGTCCCGTTCCATAAGTAAGAACACCGTCATAGTTCAGAAAATTAAATCCGTATCTGTCTCCGTTATATCCGTTTCCGTCGGAATCCGTATCGGAACCATAAGATTCAGCTTCATTAACCCACATATTGGCGTAAAGATCCGGATGATCAAACATCACTCCCTGATCTACTACAGCAACAATAACAGATGGATCGCCCGTGCATCTTTCCCATGCTTTTTCAATATTTATATCTGCACCGGCAGTGCAATTTGAATCCAAAAGCGTTCCGTCATTCTTCAGACTCCACTGTAAATGATATAGCGGATCATTTACAGTGCTTTCTCCCGATCTTGTAAGACCGTTATACAGTGATAAAAAAGATGAAGTGGCACTTTCCGGAGTATTGATATATTTATTGATCCTTGAATATTCGACCTTCTCAACCAACGACAATGCCGCAAATGAATTTGCCGCTTCCGAAACCTCAGTATTTTCATCAAATGTTATGGCATACCATAAATGAAGATTATTCTTTCTTGTCAACTCTTCTCTTTTTGAGTTTACCGGAAAAATCCTTCGCATTTCGGTTCCGTTTATATCCTTTAAAATCTTTGCCGTTTCTATATTTCCGTTCGGATCTGCAGTGAATTTTACAAGAATACATCCGGTACGGGCTTCATTAAGATTGCCATATATTTTCGCGGACAATATATCATATTCAGTTCTGCTTATTTCGTCATCATTACATGCTGCAAGAGAACTTAAAATAAAGGCGGAAGCCAGGATTTTCTTTAAAATACTTTTATTCATATTCAATTGATGTTATGATCATAGTTTAAAATATAATTAAAATCGGGGTTCTATCCTTATTAAGAAAGAGCCCCGATCATAATATGATATCTATAGAAGGATATTATATCTTAGCATAGATATGGTACAGATCATGAATACCATACCTATACTGTCCCGAAATGATTATTTTCCCGTTTTAGAAAACTTCTGTGAAGCCTTTGCCGTAACGGTATTCTTTGAAACATTTCTCATATAAATGCCGCTTGGATTCATGAAGTCTTCAAGAATTGCAGAACCTTCATAATCTCCTTTCAACGTATATCTGTAAACAACACCTGTCGACATATTTTCTGCCTGACTTACCATATCTACTTCTATGATATAATCACCATTAGAATTCTTATCGATTGTTACGCTTCCGTCTGTCCATCCACGAGCATTTCCTGTATCTCCCTGATATACTATATGGAATAGTGTAAATGCATTATTAGATATACCGAATTTACCTGTTCCGTTTATCTCATTACCCCAGTTAGCATTAATTTCCGGAGTATACATATCGAATTTTCCAAGAGGCATTCCTTTTTCAAAAGTATGACCACCCTCAACAAAAATATCAAAAGAAAGAATAAGCCCGTTTGCATCCTGCATCATTTCTCTTTTTGCTGTTGCTTCAGTCATTTCAAGAGCCCAGTTTGATCGCCCGAATTCATCTTCTTTCATATAAGTCATTCTTATCTCGGCATCTTCAGGATTGAACACTCTGTTCTGCATTGGTGGTGTTGCCGCATTTTCGTAAGTTAAACCGCCTTTATAAGCACCTTTTAAACTCTGCCCTCCTGCTGTTACAACATCAATATACACATTGAATCTTCCGCTTCCATCATTAATTGCTTCCACAGTTAAAGTTCCGTCAACTATTTCGGTAACATCAGAAGCCTCATAAGTATAGTTTGAGAAATTCCAAATCGCTGACTTCTGAATACTCATCGGAGAAAGTGTATTCGAGAAAGAGTAAGTACCCTGTGTCAGACCGTCTGAGTATCTTACATCTGCTAAAGAAAGCAGGTCGAACATATATACCTGTCCTTCTCTACCGTAAGAATTTTTATATTCTTCAGACTGAAGTTGTATCATCCAGTTCATAAGATCTGAATCATAGTCGAAAGGACCGAAGAAACCTGCTTTACATGCAGAAAAGTCACCTGTATCATCCGGATCGAAATACATGCATTCTCCTTCATAAACTACATATACAGTATTGTTTTCAGGGAAAGCATCATCTTTACTGTCTATGATAACTTTTATATAATCTTTCGAATCATTAAGTTCGATTGTAATCTGTCCTGATGTCAGAGGAGCCATATTCTGCTGATTATAGAACTCATCCTGATGATAATACCATGATCCGTCAAGGAATCCATATCCTTTAGAGCCGCTCTGAATGACATTAGGGCCGGATTCAACAGATGAAATAGCGAAAGTTCCTGAAAGGTCATATTCACTTTTAGGATAGCTTGTCCAGCCAATATTTCTGTAGATCTGAGCCACAGCTCCACTTCCCTCAACAACTCCGTTAGGAGAAATATCGATACCCTCTCCTCCAAGATAAAGTTCAGGTCCGTAATTACCATTATAATATACCGCACTTTTGAAAATGCTGTTTTCATTTATGCTTCCAACAATAGTGCTGTTATATGCTGAGTTAGAAATTTTGTAAAGATCCTCGTTTTCAGTATCAATAACTGCTTCTGAAATACATTTTGAAGTATTATTTTTTACATCGATTACAAACTTAATATTAGCTCCTTCTTTAGAGATTGACATCGATCCGGAAGTCATATATTCTTCTATATTAGATTTAACATCTTTCAGTTTAATTCTAACAGAAGCATCCGCATCGTCATTCGCCATTCTGATTACTTCAAAATCTCCCATAGGCATACCTTTAGAATAATTGTTTTCTTTTGAGTAGATTTCAAGTACCAGAAGTTTTCCGTCGATATAAGAGAAATATGTCTTATTATTATATGCTGTCTCATCTTCAAAAGTCACAGACCACTTAAACAGGCCGTTGCTGTAACTGACAAGTTCCGCAATTGTATAATACGCTTCGAAAGTAAGTTCCTCAAGCATATCTTCCTCTTTTTTATCTTCAGCAACAACAGTGACATCACATGTTGCTTTAACTCCGTTAGGAGCAGTAACCGTAATAACGGCTTCACCTTCCGATATACCGGTAACTTTACCGTTTTCTACTGTTGCGATTTCAGCATCGCTTGTTGTCCATGAAAGTTCCGAATCAGAAACCTCTGCAGGTTCGATTTTTGCTATAAGGTCATATTCCTCTCCGACAAGAAGAGAAACCTGCGCCCTGTTTAGCGTGATTTTTGAAATCGAAACTTCTATCTGATCATCGCACGAAATAAAGGCCATAATCATAAGTAAGAAATAACAAATCTTTTTCATAACTCATTTTTAATTGTTTGACATAATATATAATCTGAATAATTACTGGAATATTCCGGGAAAGAAATTCTGCGTATTTTCTTTTTCTATGACAGATCCCATTTTCATATCATTATAGGTCTGACTATTCCAATCGACTATGAAAGTTTTATTTTCCCAGTATCTGATAATTGACATCGGCAACAATAATACATCCAGGTATTTTGAATAGCCATATATATCCGCCCCGTATCTCATTGTTCCTACTGTAAATTCATCTCCCGTTTCATTATATGTTATATCATAATCATAACTTACAGGTAAATAATATACTCCGGTATTCATATAAACAGTAAGTCTCATACACGGATTACCACTTTCATCAGTAATGAATACGATATTGGCATCTGTTGCATTAGCTACATTTGAAGAATAGTTCATCAGACGATAGATATAATTCGACATATTGCTTCCGTACATAGAAATAGAAGAAGCTATTTCTGTATATTTCTTATTATATCCGAATAGTCTGTAAAATGGAATGATTGATTTTTCTCCTGAATCAAGCTGAAATAAAGAGCTTCCGACTACCGCACTATATTCTTTTTTTGAATTATCCCATTTAAAGCCGGTAAGACTTATACCCTCTATATCAAAAGATTCTGTCAGTTCGATGTCATAAGTCGGACGTATGTTAAGATCTACGGTTTCCTCTATAAGAACATCGTTTTCTGTAAAATAAGCAATATCCATAGTACGCATTTTAAAGATTATGCTTACATCTGTTTTGTTCGTACTGAAAGAAATGAACTCATTTGATTTATAGTTTATCAGGTTCTTCAGCGAATTCATAAGACCTCCGTCTTCAACAGCTCTCATCTCCGACATTGTCGCCTTACGCATTCTTGCATTTACTCTGTTAATTCGGCCTGTCATATTGAAAACTCCGTCTTCATACGACACTATCTCAAAGTCGAAATCAGTTTCCAGTCCCTGATTTCCCGATCCTCCGCTTATCTTATCTTCAGGATCATTGATTATCGCCAGATATGAATAGGTATCGAAAGAAAGAGTGATACGCTGTAATGATCTTATGTTATAAGTAGATCTTTTAGGTCGTGCGTTATAATCCGGGTATTTCAGATTATCAGTATACATCGTTACAAAATTATCATCCGTAAAATGCATAAGGAACTGATAATAACCTTCATTTGTATCTACATCCACAAGCCACCCGTATCTTGCTTCCGAAAGGGTAGTTATATATGAATCTATAGTCTGCTGGATCTTTATATCCGCGCTGTTATCAAGCGTAATGATCACCTCTTTCTCACACGAAGGAAGAAAGCAAACCGCGCAAAGTGCGAATAAGATATTTTTAAATAATTTCATTTGTCTGATAATTATCATATTAATATTTTTCTTTATTCAGTGGGAGGATTTGAAATTACTTTCATCAGAGCCTGCTGCATATAGCTTTCCAGACCTTTTTCTCCTGTCACGGTATTGTCAAGAAGACGTATATCCCATACATTTTTCATATAATCCTCAACAATGGTAAGTTTTCTCTGAAGAGCTGAAGCGGCATCTGTTTTATCCGATTTTTCTGCTTCAGCAACAACTGTCTTGTTATACCAGTCATATCCGTATACAAGAATTCGGGAAATTATCTCCACGAAATCCTCATCTTTTCCACTCATGGCATAATTACTCACAAATCCAAGCTGATAAGCATCCTTTGCACTTACTTCCTGCCATCCTGTAGAATTATAATGTCCGGCACTTATTGCCTGAAAGTTCTTATCAAACATGATAGTCTGATGAAGAATATGAGCGAACTCATGAACTACAGTATGTAATGCTGATTTGATTTCATCCTCATTTGTAGCATCGAAATTATTCGCATTAAGAAGCAGAATCTTTTTACCACCTTCTGCCTGCCCCAGTTTGACTGTTCCGTTCTGAAACTCCGGACTACCTACAAGAACGACTTTCTTTGGAGCCATCTCTTTCATGAAATCCTCACCTGCCGCGATATTGAAAGGTTCAAACCATACGTCTCTCATTGCAGCCATCATAGGTCTCACCGCATTATACTCTATCGGTACAAGTTTTGCCGATAATGAATTATGCATCTGAGAAGCATCCCAACGATAAACAACTTCAATATTATATGGCTCTGTGAAATTATCATACAGCCAGAAATCAAGTTCATTTGCAACTTCGTTAGTACCGCCTAAACCCGGAATATAGATATCATCCGAAATCACTTCAACCTCAACACAAGAATTAAGGCAGAAAGGAGCGATAAAGAAGAGTCCTTTTATAATATATTGTCTGATATTCATTTCTAATGTTTTACTGATTAATTTTCAATCTGTTATTTCCACGGATGAGGAATATTCTCATATCTGTTTTTTTCTAATCCTGAAAGAGAAGTCGTTTCAGGAAGCTGTACTACACGACGATCATCGTCCGGAGTAAGAGTGCTTGACTCTCCTGACGCAAGTGTATGTTTAACCGGAATATTCCATCTCAGGATATCAAACCATCTCATTCCCTCATAAAGAAATTCCATTCTTCTCGCATCAAGAACCGACAAAAGAAGTCCCCTGTGAAGTTGTCCCTCGAAGTTTTCATAATCCGTATCAAAACGTGAAGAGTTAAAACTGCTGTTTGTAAAATGGTTTGATGACGAAACTGTAGACTTATAAAAATCAACGACTTTGTCTCTTGTATAAGTAAACCAAGCAGGTTCTTCAGTCCTTACGCGACGTTGTACATACATAGTCATATCACAAAGAGCCTTATCATATTCCTTAATCATCGTATAAGCTTCTGCTCTTGCCAGAATTGCTTCTTCCAGTCTGAATAATGCAATTTTCACATAAGGCTGTCCTGTACCTGCATTAATACTGTTTGATTTGAAATCTTCATAAATCTTAGGAAGATAAGAAGGTGAGTTTGTTGTCGCCCCTGCTCCCATCGAGTATGTAGGAAGAGCCCAGTCATATCCTGTCGGATTAGATCCTGCTATCTCGTTGAAGCTGTCGTAGCTATGAGTATATCTTATATAGAAATTGGAAACTGTAGTTCTTTCAAGCATCGAATAGGGTTCAGATGAAAGAATGATATTTGGATTCTCTACATTAGAAAAAGCAAGTGCCACTCCCTGAAAACTTGTAGCCTGCTGACTTGCAGAATACCAATCATACAGATTGTTCTGTAAAAAAAGAAAAGCAAGATCTTTTCTTGGATGAGGCAGAAGCTGATATGTCCCATCTTCATTCTTTACATAATCTTCTGTCAGCGATGAATAAAGATATGTCAGCTCTGTAGGTGTCGGAATAAGCTGATTTGCATAATAGATCACATTTTCATAATCTCTGTCAAAAAGAGCTATACGAAGCGCAAGCATTACTGCTGCGTCTTTTGTAAAGTGAAATTTAGGATAAGTGTATGCTGAGGCTGTTCCCACATATTTCATACCCATTTCCAGATCTTCTTTTACTTTTGCGAATGCACTGTTGACAGTCCCTCTCTTATATTGTTTGTTAGTTTCTTCCTCTATTTCTGTAACATAAGGTATACCGGGATTAATATCTCTGTTTGCCTCATCAAAGAAGTTCGTAAATATGGTAAGCAGACAGAAATGCGAATAGGCACGGCAAAGAAGTGCCTCTCCAAGATATGGCAGACTCTCTTTCGGAGTTCCAAGTTTTTCTATTGCATCTATTGCATGATTAGCGGCTGCAATTGCTGAATAGCATGCGCTCCAGTAGCTATCTGTATCGTCTGCTGTTGATATACCTGAATATTCATCCCATTTGAACCCTGTATAGTTAAACTGGAAAGAAGGGCTCATTTGTCCTGTCGCAGTAATTCCGTGATCTACGATTCCGTCACAGCGTGACTCAAGGCTGGCTCCGTAATAACGGTTAGGATAAGCGGAAACAAGAAGAGCCTTTACCTTATCTATATTGTCAATCTGGGTTCTGTTATCCGGCAGCGTATCAAGAAAATCGCTGCATGATGTCATGCCCGTTGTTATTATAAGTGATATTAATAGTTTTTTCATCTGTTTGTCAATTCATTAAATTAGAAACCAATGTTAAGGCTGACAGTATACTGTGTCGTTGTCGGCATAGCTACACCTCCTGTATTGAAATACTCCGGATCCTGTCCTTTAAGTCTTTTATCTGAATATATCAGCCACGGATCTTTGACAGTGAATCTGATCGATGTCGTATTAAGGAATCTTGTTTTCTTTAACATATCTGATGAAAAATCATAGCTCAACGATAAAGATTTAAGTCTCACGAAACCTCCGTTTACGACACGTGCGTCAGAATAGTTATAATTAACATAAGGATATCCTCCACGTCCAAGAGTCACTGATTGATGTACCCAGTCAACGATAGACGGTGCAATATCGTCACCTGTCATAAGGAATCTGTCTTTAAATTCATTTGACATAGCATTAAGATCACTGTAAGTTTCCTGATAAGAAGGGGTAAGTCTGATTTTGTTACCACCCTGATATGTAAAGAAAGCATTGAAAGAGATTCTCTTATATCTGAGCGAAGTATTGATACCTCCGGAATATTTCGGGTCTACAGAGCCTTCGAATTTAAGGAAATCGGTTTCTCCTCCCTGCATATTCACATCCTGGCTTTCAACGCCGTCTGCATTGATAAACAACGGTACACCCGTCTCCGGGCATATTCTTGAGAAAGGAATCGAAAAAAGACTGTTTACCGGATATCCCTCTTTGTTTCCACCTTCTGCTCTTACCAGATTCTGAACCATAGGCTGATCTTTGGCATTCTTTATAACATTTGTAGAATAACCATAAGTAAAGTTTACCGACCAGTCAAAATCACGTGTTCTTATCAGTGACCCACCTATAGAGAAATCATATCCGTGAGAATCAAGATCGGCATAATTGGCAAGCTTCCATGTCTGCCCTCCGATACCTGAAGTCTTTATCCATGATATAAGATCGAAACTGTTTCTTTTGAAATAATCAAAAGAAAAATTTAATCTGTTATTGAAAAAGCCAAAATCCGCTCCGACATTGAACTGATAACTTTTTTCCCATGTAAGTTCCTTGTTGGCAAGAGAACTTATAGTAATCTGATTTTCTGAATATCCGGGACGATAAATCGGAGAGCTGTAATAAACTGCAGCTGCATTAGAGGCAGAAGGCATACTCGCATTTAGACCATAACTCAGACGTCCGCTAAGAGTACTTATCCACTCAATGTCCTTTATTGCACTTTCATTATGAATATTCCATTTTGCACCGAAGTTCCACGTAGGCAACCATCTTGCAGCAGCATTGGAGCCAAGAGAGTTTGTTCCGTCATATCTTATTGTTCCGGAAAGGGAATACCTGCGGTCAAAAGCATAATCGGCATTAGCATAAAAAGCCACGAAGCGGTCTCTGAACGATGTGGCAGAAAACATTTCCATCTGTCTGTCACTCATCATTTGGTAGAATAAAGGATCATTATCCACAACACCTCCCATATTATACTGATACCCTGCCTGTATCGCTTTTTCAGAATGTCTGTCAAGATATTTAACCTGAGTACCACCAAGAAGACTCAACTCATGTGTATATCTTCCTGTCCATACTTTATTGTATGCAAGAGAGGCTCTTGCTTCATAATTAAGGAGTGTATAATTTGTAGTATTATAAAATCCACCTTTTTTCATAACGGAAACAGGCTCCGCATCAAGATCATTAGGGTTTCTCCACAGATACTGGTTTCTGTCACGTATAGTAGAATTTCCGTCTGCACGGTAAGCTCCTGCTACATTCGAGTTTTCTGTAATTTTATGTATCTGATCACTTTTTACATATCTCAACATCCCGATTGCATTGAACTTCAAACCTTTAACTATATTGTAATCAAAAGTTCCCTGCGTTTTAGCATCAATTACATTTAGTTCTATTTTATTGTTTTCAAGCTCATCGAAGATATTGAAAGGAGCAAAGTTCATTGTGATATATTCCAGATCCCCGCTTCTTGTATATGGAGAAATAGTACGGCTTGTATTAAGAGCATAACTGAAAGGATTTATATCGAAATCTCGCGACCATGCCCCGCTTACCGGATCAACATCTCTGTCATAAGATCCTGGAGCTTCCTGACGTCGCATTGAAGCTACTGCCTGAAATCCGACATTGACTTTCTTGCTTACTTCATATTCATTACGGAAGTTTATAGTATAACGTTCCACTCTGTCGGCAATAGTCCATCCTGCATCCGAAAGCATACTCATAGAAGCGTAAGTCTGTGAACGTTCTGTTCCTGTAGACACACTTAATGAATGTTCCTGCATAATGTTATTAGTGAAAAGCAGATCAAACCAGTCTGTATTCATTTTTGCATAACCAAGCAGAAACGCCTGTCTTGCTTCTTTGGTGTTAGCCAGACCGAAACCTTTTTCAGGATCATAACTATTAATTGCATTATACATCAGTCCGTAAACACCGGAACTTGAACTATTAACTATATCCTGTGACAATAGTCCTTTTCTTTCAAGCTCTGAATATACAGACATCTGATCGGCAGAGTTCATGATATCGAAACTTGAATAACGGGGTTTTTCACGTAATGTATAGTTGCCGGAATATGTGATTCTCGGAGTCCCCTGCTTACCTTTTTTTGTAGTAATAACAACTACTCCGTTCATTGCGCGTGCCCCGTAAAGAGCTGTTGCAGCGGCATCTTTAAGAATATCAAACGATTCTATATCCGAAGCATTTATTCCGGCTACGGCAGATCCCAGAAGCGTTGTCGGGTCACCGCTCGAAAGCTGATCATTGGAAATATTTACGATATCTTCAAGCACTACTCCGTCGACAACCCATAACGGCTTGTTTTCTCCGCTCAGCGATGTCACACCTCTGACTCTGACTTTAGGAGCAGATCCGAAAGTACTTGATACATTCTGGATGGAAACACCGGCAACCTGACCTTCAAGCATTCTGCTGACATCGGTAATACCTGCTGTTGTGATATCTTCTGCTTTTAGCTTTACCGAGGAACCGGTAAAAGTCTCTTTCTTAGCCTGTTTAAAACCTGTTACGACAACTCCGTCCAGTTCATGCACATCTTTGGAGAGTTTTACAACAATACTTTTCATCTCTTCCTTTACGGTCATACGTGCATTCTTATAACCTAAATAAGAAACATTGATTGCGTTATGTCCGTCCGGGATTGTAATTGTGAACCTACCGTCAAAATCAGTAATAGTTCCCACGTTTGTGCCTTGCACAACAACATTACCCCCGATAATCGGCTCACTGTCTTCAGAGTCAATCACGACCCCGGTTAGCTGATATTGTGCAAAGGCAAACCTCATGCACAAAAACATCAGTGTAAATAATAGATACCTTTTTTTCATAAAAACGTATAATGTAACTTTGAGTAAATTCTTATTAATCCCCGGTCTTAACAGACACATATACTTTCATGTAAGATGAAGAAATACACGAACCTAATTAACATAAATAAACAAATCAAAAAAAAGGATTAACTGTCGGAGAGTTTAAATAATTGTTTTATTATAAAAAATAAGAAAAAACATCTTTATAATTATTCTTTCAAAGAAACATTTGCAATTAATAAAAACCTGAATAGTAGAGCCTTATAATAATTAAGCGGGCATCCCGTCAATTAATTAATGATATTTTATTTAAATATTATGCAAATGTATTAGTTATTTTCACAATTACATATATTCACATAGAAATTAATTACAAAATCACTTATTTTAACACTACAAACCTTTCACTTGCATAGTTAAAACCATCAAACTATAAGCATTTTGCAAACAAACATTGCAATTATCTCATCATATAATCATTAAAACAATAATAAACATCACAATAAGACAAACTAACATCTGCATAAAAATTGAATATTAATTTAGTATTTATTTATTATTCAATGTTAATAATAAAGATGCAATAAATATTTTTCACCTTAATATCATATAAAGACAAAACCCGAAAGACAGAATCAATACTGCTTTCGGGTTTTGTCTTTATTCTTTATAGTTCATAAGGAATATCTGATCATTAATATCAAATGGGCAAGGAATTAAGGGTAAACCTCCATGCACAATTACAGCTATTATCAGTAATTTCAGGATAACAGCTTATCGCTTCACATTCAAAGCGGTCGTCAATCACTTTTGCAAACCCGGAATATTCTATTAATCCAACGGATTTACACGGATGAAATTCCATTCCTTTTCTTTTTCGGGCATTCTGAACTCTGCAATCCATAGTTCTGTAAATCAATGTATTTCCTTCCGTCGTAATTTGATCACCATTGATATTGGCATATAAACGGAGTCTTAAAGCCTGTTCAAGTCCTTCGATTCCGGCTCTTTCCGGTAACTTAAGAAACTCTTTTATCTTTTTAGCCTCAATAACAGTGAATCTCTTCCATGCATTCTCATCATGTCGGATAGCAGAATCCATTCCGTATTCCTTTTCTACTGACTGAAACCAGACGCCATCCATAGCAAGCCAGTTTTTTGAATATATCTCTATAAGTTTAAGCAGTTCTTCGCGTGAGAAACGGTTTAAAAATTCGTTTGTCATATAAATCCGGAATTAAATTATTCATTTTCCGTCACAGCGGAATTCTCAAATGCCCATTTTACAAGATGATCCATTACGGGTATGAAACTCTTTCCCTTATCGGTAAGATAATACTCCACTCGTGGCGGCACTTCGGCATAAACCTCTCTTTTAACCATTTTCTCATCTTCGAGCGATCTTAACGTTACGGTAAGCATTCTCTGTGAAACATCTCCTATTGTTTTCTGAATCTCTCCGAAACGCATCCTTCCGTTTGCATTCAGCGTTGCCATTACAAGCATCGACCACTTACTGTTTATCTTACATATAATATCACGAATGGGGCAAACCCCGATATGCTCAAATGATTTCATATTTATTAACTTTTTCTATCGTTCTGATTTTTAATAACAGTTACACTGATGTAACTATAAACCCCCTGTGTAACTTATTGATATCCAATTATACTGGTTGTTTATTTGCATAAAGTTACAAACTTACTATTAATAACTAAAAGAAAATAAAAATGGAACTATTAAAAAAATCAGAATCCGGAAAAGGAGTTAGTCATGTTAAAATCTCAAATCCGGAGTCCTTTAAAGGCAAAGAATTTATCAAAGATGCTACAGGAGCGACTTCTTGCGAAATATCATTCGGATCTCTTGAACCGGGAGAGGCTGTACCTTTCTTTCATTCACATAAACAGAATGAAGAAAATTATATAATACTGAAAGGATCAGGCGATTTTCAGGCCGATAATGAAGTATTCAGTATTTCTCCCGGATCAATAATAAGAGTCTCTGCAGAATGTAAACGTTCAATGCGCTGTACATCAGATGAAACTATGGTCTATATCTGTATTCAGGCAAAAGAAAACAGTCTTGAACAATACACTATGGAAGACGGTATTATTACAGAGCATACCGCGGCATGGTAATCTTAATTATAAAAAATAGCGCAACAGTAGTCTCCGGGACTGCTGTTGCGCTTATAATATCATTAATTATTATTGTAGAGTACTTATATATTTATTAATCATTTCAGGATCCTGCATAAGAGGACGTGCCATGCCGACATATTCTATATTTGTCTCATTGATCATTTTTTCCATTTCTGTGAAATCTCTGTTTCCTCCCGTAATAATCACAGGTGCTGAAATTTCACTTGCTATCTTTTCAGCTATATTCCTGAAGTATGCTTTGTTTCCACGGAAATCCCAGAAATCACCACTTATCTCTATTGCATCAATACCTCTTTTATCAAGTTCCTTAGATATATAAAGACAATCTTCATGTGTGACACCTCCTTCAAAACTATCCTCACTATGAACTTTGATCCATACAGGATAGTCTTTCCCGACCGCCTTTCTTATAGTTTCATAAACTTCTACAGTCAGGCGATATCGGTTTTCCCTGCTTCCTCCATATTCATCTTTACGTCTGTTATAATACGAAGTGGCAAACTGATGCAACATGTAACCATGTGAAGCATGTATTTCGATTCCGTCAAAACCTGATTTTTTTGCCCTTACTGCGGCTTTTGCAAATTTATCGACAATATCTTTTATTTCCTCTTTGGTCATTTCCTCCGGAATAATTCCGGTCTTCAGATTTGCCACAGGACTGGCTCCGAGAATCTTATGATTCAGGTTACCGTTATCCCTGATGTTTGACCCTAAATGCACAAGCTGCATCAGGAAATTTACGTCATTCTTATGAACTTCTTTTGTCAGATCTGAATACTGATCAATAAATTTATCATCGTAAATAGCGAATATATTCATATCCTTTTCGCTTTCATCAATAACGGTATATCCCGACAGAATTGTCCCGACTCCCCCTTTAGCAAGATTGACGTATAATTGAGTAGTCTTATCTTTATCGATAAAACCCTGTCTGGTACGATCCTCAATTGAAGCTCTGACAAATCTGTTTTTCATTTTAAGATTACCGGCTTCGGTTCTGTCCAATAATGTTTTCATTTCCGTCTTGTCTTTGTTATTAAAAGTTTCTTGTTCTCCGACTTTATCCTTTGATGCAAGTTTAAAGGATAATGTAATCAGGCTTAATATCAAAACCCAATTTATTGCTTTTGTCATATTCATATTATTTACCTGTTTTTTGTGAGTATTTCAGTAATGTTCCTGTTGGGCATACAAAACGGCAATATGGACGCTGTATAAAACAAGACATTAAAGCAACCAGAATTGCAGCTATAATTATCGGCCATGATGCCTGATTAAACAGAAAAGCTGAAAACAACTCATAATTCATCAGTTTGAATCCTATTGCCGCCCACATTGACCCCATTATAACCAACCATAATATCTCTCTGAAAAGGTCAAGATATTTTATCGTTTGAGGTTTTAGTTTTATTTTATATGATACAGACTTCCCCAACAACTCCTGACATGATCCCATCGGACATATCCATGTACAATAATGACTTTTCTTTCCTGTCAGAGGATATATGAAAGCTGAAATAAGCAACAGAACTGGTATTACTGATAACCATATATTTATTCCGTTCGCAAAGAAATTCACAAGAAGAGACAATGAAATAAAACTTCCGCTCCAGAATCCCAAAACCACCATATTTATAAAAAGCTGTACCGTCCTGTATCTTTTATTCTTGTAAAAGAGCGGTAGTATCATAGCCGCGATTACTACACTTAATACACACCAGAATTTAATATCATTCCATTTGAATCTTGATGTTTTTTTAACTGTCAGACTGTTGTCTGAAGCATATTTGACAGCTCTGTCCATTGATTCGATTATTGCTGATGACGAAAGCGTAGCACCCGTTACGGCATCAACTTTTTTTGCGGATGCTTCTTCAGGTGTCAGGCCTTTCCAGTTGTTCAATAATCCCTTTTCTACAACTGAAGATAAGAATTCAGGAGTTTCAGAGTTTTTCTGTATTTCTACTTTCTCTATTGTATTATCTTTTATATAGACATGCAACGGAATATTACCTGCAAATCCAAAAATATCCTTTGCTATATTATGAGTGGAAATTACGTTATAACCGTCATTTGTTAACCAACTGTCAGCCTGTTCATTCCGGGATTTATTAAACATATCCTCAACAGGATAGTTGAGCACTTTTCCTTCTTTGTTTATTGCTATTACAAGTAAGAACATCATACATGTAATAAGCGGAAATAATTGTTTCACTAATTTCATACAATTCCTTTTTTATTTTTTGTAAAGTAAAAGCTAAAGGCATATATTTGCAAGTACTTACCAATTCGTTATATAGTTACCAAATAGTGTAATTTATGGAAAATCAATGCAATAAAAATAAATATATTTTCAATGGGGATATATTTTTTTGTTCCCTGGAATTAGCTGTGAATGTTATCGGTGGAAAATGGAAGTCATTAATCTTATATCATTTACAGAATGGAGCGTTACGTTCAAGCGAACTGCAGCAACTGATTCACGGTATATCAAATAAAATGTTTACCCAGGCGGTAAGAGATCTGGAGAAAGACGGATTAATAAAAAGAACTGTTTTTCCTGTTGTTCCCCCAAAAGTCGAATATGAACTTACGGAACTGGGAGAATCCGTCATTCCGATTATTAATAATCTGGCTTTGTGGGGAAGAAAAGTCGGCATTTTATGCGAATAATATTACCGGAAATTTTCATTATTAAACTCATATAAAACAAATTAACGCAACAGCGGTCACCAAAACTGCTGTTGCGTTAATTTTTAATCTGAAACTTATATTAATGACCGGTATAAAAACGGTTATTTATGCCATAACCGTTGAAGATTCCTTCTTTTTCATTATCCATGTCAATTGTTTCCACAGATTCTCAAGAGGACCCTGCTTATGTGATTTCATCCAGTATTTACAGAATGCTATCTGCATGAACATAATCACTACACCAACTGCAAGACTAGATGCCACATCCAGATAAGGAGCAAGTCCCATTGCATAAGGGAAAAATATAATACTGCCTATAAGCGATTGACTTATATAATTCGTCAGACTCATCTTGCCATAAGTCCGAAGTCCGGAACACATATTTCTGAACGCTTCGTTATTATAAAGAATAACGAATACAGAGACCAGAATCGCTGTAAAAGAAAGATTAAACCACATCGTAAAGATAGTTTTCAGCGTTTCTGTGGCTGCTCCTTTCACTATAAATAAAATAAAACTTCCTATGATGCCTGTAAGGAAAACCTTAATCCAAAAATCTATACTGCGATTAAAATAATTACCGCGGGCAATAAACATCCCAAGCAATAGCAATCCTATTGTCTGACCGAATCGTCCTGCATCTACAGCCCAATAAAGACTTGCAAGCTGACCTGTAGTCATATTCGCCCATATCATCTGACAGAAATTCCCTGTCCCTGTAGCATCGTTTACTATCTGATAATATTCTCCCACAGGTAATTCAGGCATGAAATTAAATCCGGAAATCTTTAGCCATTCTATCGGCTGAAGCAGAAAAACAACGGCTCCCATTATAAGCCATTTTTGAGATAATCTGCGGAAAGGTATCATTACAAGACCGGTAATTGCAAACAACAGAAGAACATCTCCTCCCGGGAAAAATGCGGCATTGACCGTTGCAAACAAACACAAAAGAACAAGTCTCCAGGCAAAACGTGTACCGAAATCACCACCCTTATTCTCCTGATTACGTTGTTGAATAATAAAAGTAAAACCAAAAAGAAGAGCGAATATTGCATAACTCTTACCTCCCAATAAAAAGAACATTGAGTCCCATACTCCCTGATTTATCAGTTTTGATGCTTCTGAAGTAGCTTCAGGATAAACATTATAAATAAAATGTTCTACAAAATGCAGCAGCAAAATCGCTGATACGGCAAAACCCCGCAATGCATCGACAACATCGATACGGTTCTTTTTTAAAGATTGAGTCATTCTGGTGTTTTTTGTTAATATATTTCCGGTGCAATTTACCGTTTTTTCAAAAGAATACCCTTATGTCTATACATAGTGCTTCATTTAAAAAGATTGAAAACTTATTAAAATGAGCAACTCTATAAAACAATAAACTCAGCAGAAGTTTTTTGAACTTCTGCTGAGTTTATTATTTATATCATCAAGCTGCATAACTGGTATTACCGCTTTAAAACAAAAGAAGAAGCGATGGACTTTGTAAAAGAGTGTGCCAAATCAGAATTTAAGATTGAAGATATTGTAACTCGTCCGGGTAAAAAATCTCCTGCTGCGCCATTTACAACATCAACATTACAGCAGGAAGCAGCGCGTAAACTTGGATATGGAGTTGCTCAGACAATGAGAATTGCTCAGAGTCTTTATGAGTCAGGTTTTATCACTTATATGAGAACTGACTCAGTTAATCTTTCTTCACTTGCGATCGGAACTGCAAAAAGTGAGATTGTTAATAATATGGGAGAAGAATATCTTCATACACGTCAATTCAGTACAAAATCAAAAGGTGCTCAAGAGGCTCATGAGGCAATTCGTCCCACATATATAAGTAATCATTCTATTGAAGGGTCAGCTCAAGAGAAACGTCTTTATGAATTAATCTGGAAAAGAACCATTGCTTCACAGATGGCTGATGCACAGCTTGAAAAAACAACTGCGACTATTTCAGTCAGCGAAAGCGATAATAAATTTATAGCAACAGGTGAGGTCATAAAATTTGACGGATTCTTAAAAGTATATATAGAGTCGTCTGACGATGATGATGTAAAGGATGACGATACAGGAAAAATGCTTCCACCTCTTACTGTTGGTCAGGAATTGCCTATGAAAGAGGTTCTTGCAACAGAAAGATTTTCTCAACGTCCTGCACGTTATTCAGAGGCAAGCCTTGTTCGTAAAATGGAAGAACTTGGAATAGGACGTCCTTCAACTTATGCTCCAACAATTTCAACTATACAAAATAGAGAATATGTTGAAAAAAGTGATCTTGAAGGAAATGAAAGAAAATATAATGTAATCACTCTTGAAAATGGAGAGATTAGAGATGAAATAAAGACAGAGATAACCGGTGCAGATAAAGGAAAACTTATTCCTACAGATATCGGTATCGTTGTAAATGAATTTTTAACAGAGAATTTTCCTGATATTCTTAATTATAACTTTACCGCAAAAGTTGAACAGGAGTTTGACAATATTGCAGAAGGAAAAGAGGAATGGACTAAAGCTCTTGATGATTTTTATAAAGTATTTCATCCCTCAGTTACTGAGGCTATAGAAGCTAAATCAGACAAAAAAGTAGGTGAACGAATACTTGGCGTACATCCTGAAAACGGACGTCAGGTTTCGGTTAAGATTAGTCGTTTCGGACCTGTCGTTCAAATAGGTAAAACTGATGAAGAAGAGAAACCTGTATTTGCTTCTCTTTTGAAAGGTCAGTCAATAACTAATATCACTCTTGAAGAGGCTTTGAAGCTGTTTGAACTTCCTCGTGAGTTAGGTGAATATGAGGATAAAGTTGTAAAAGTAGCAATTGGCAGATTCGGACCTTACATAAGTCATAATTCAAAATTTGTTTCTCTTCCAAAAGAGTATCAACCAATGACTATTAATCTTGAGGAGGCTATTGCTTTGATTGAAGCTAAAAGAAAACAAGAAGCAGAACGCCTAATAAAGACATTTGAAGAAGAAGAGGGATTACAGATATTAAATGGCCGTTTCGGACCTTATATTTCATATAATAAATCTAACTATAAGATTCCTAAAGGTACAGATCCACATTCTTTATCGTATGAGGATTGCAAAAAACTTATAGAGGCAGCAGCAGATGCACCAAAAGGTAGGGGAAAGAAAACCGTTGCAAAAAAAGCAGAAAAAGAAAGAGGTGGGAGAAGAGTAAGACGGAAAGAATGAGGAATAAAAAGAAAAAGAGGAAAAAGAAAAAGAAAAGGAAGCAAAGAAGAAGGAAAAGAGAAAAGAAAAGATAGAAGAGAATAAAAAGGAGGGAGAAAAAAAGGAAAAAAGAGGAGAAGAAGAAAAAGAAAAAAAAAAGAAGATGAAAGAAGAAAAAAAGAAGAAATAAGAAAACGATTTAAACAGATAAAAGAATAGCCTGTAAGTCATGATGAAC